>PIXU01000164.1 GCA_003601795.1 Candidatus Methanophagales archaeon | reverse complement strand
TAAATCTCTTTCATGTATTCTACATTATCCGTTGTGATGACGATTTCCTGAACAACCACCTTCTCGTAGCCTTTGAATTCCGCATCATCAGGCAAGATGCTCTTATCTACCTTGCACACTTCGATGCGGTCTATTTTTATCTTTTGTTTCTTCGCTTTTGATTTCTTCTCTTTTGGGGTACTTTTGGATTTTCTTTCTTCCTCTGAAGAGATGTCTTCGTTTGGTCTCTTCCTGGAGGGTTTGATGTCTGGTTTGGCTTGCTCTCCTTTTAGGAGATTGATTGCATCTCGTAGCTTCTGGTTTTCTGCTTTTAATTTTTCGTTTTCCTCGCTTAATACTTCAATGAGCTGGAGCAGGATGCGGAAGGCTTCTGCCAGTCGTTCATCTTGAATTTCATTGGGGCGGATATTCAGAACTTTTAATGCTTCTGTGACCTGTGATTGGATCATGGTACACATTCCAATAGAAAGATGGGTACTATAAAACTTTCGATTTTTGCTTAGCATCACTCAAAATTGCATTTTTGAGTTACCTTTTAATTTGAAAAGGATACGAAAGAACATTAATTACCTTTTGAGTTTATTTTACAAAAAAAGATACAATGAAATTCCTCATAATGGGTGCAGGAGCATTAGGAACTGCATTTGGCGGTATGTTAGCCGATGCTGGGCATGATGTTACACTCATCGGCAGAGAAAAGCATATAAAACCCATAAGGGAACACGGGCTCAGAATCACCGGGATATGGGGCTCGCACGTAATAAAAAATATGGGGGCAATGCCCGAACTAAACGCAAATTGCGAACCCGACGCTGACGTGGTCCTGTTAACCACAAAATCGTTTGATACTGAAAATGCGATGCAAGAATTACAACCACTTATTGGTGATAATTCCGTGGTTATCAGCTTGCAGAACGGCATAGGAAACGAGGAAATCATAGCACGGTATGTCGGGGAAGCACGCACAATGGGTGGGACGGTCATAACAGGATTTGAGATGCCAAAACCGGGAGAAGTAGAAATAACCGTTTCCGCAGCTACGACAAAAATCGGCGAGCTCAACAACGAAATCACTCCGAGATTAAGAAAAATCGTTGCGATATTCAACGATGCAGGGATGCCTTCAGATGCCGTGGATAATATCCAGATGCATATCTGGGCTAAAGCATTGTACAGCGCAGCATTGAATCCCCTGAGTGCGATTTTCCGGGTTGAGTACGGCAAACTCACGGACCCTCATTCTTTTGCGGTTATCGAAGCGTTAATTCACGAAGCGTTTGAAGTTGCGAAGGCGGAGGGAGTCGAACTGTTCTGGAATAGTGCGGAAGAGTACCTGGATTATCTACGGCGTGAACAGATACCCCCGACCGAGAAGCATCACTCTTCAATGCTCAATGACATAAGAAGAGGTAAAAAGACCGAAATAGATTTCTTGAACGGTGTTTTTGTAGATTTGGGTAAAAGGCATAACATCCCCACCCCGGTAAACGAGACCATCGTCAGGGAGATAAAGTTTCTGGAGTCCTCCAAAAACCACGAGATCTCACAATAAACCTTTTCTGAAACAAATGCTTTACCAACAACTTTTTACCTTCGGTAAAAACCTTAACTAACAATCTTTCTTAAAAAGAAAGCCTGGCTAAAGAAACAGGTCTTTGTTTTTCTTTTAGCACAGGTTTTCTTTTTTACAAAAAGAAAAAGTGTTGTGTAATCTGTAGTTATGTATCGGGCAAAGAAAACATGGAAAGAAAAAAAAAGACAAAATATGTCTATATCGAGCATCCCTCAGACGTGGGATTCGAGGCGTATGGCGATACGCTGGAGGAACTATTTGCTAATGCTGCTATTGCAACTTACAGCTTCATGACCGATGTGGACGAGATAGAAGAAGAGGAAGAGTGGGAGCGAGAAATAGAGATAAAATCCGAAGACCTCTACAGCTTGATGTTCGATTGGCTGGACGAGATGATTTTTATGTTCGAAGCCGAATCGCTGGTCATGAAAAAGTTTGATATAGACGTGAATTCCATGGATTTCAGCATAACGGGTACGTGCAGAGGCGGCAGATTCGACCCGTACAAACACGAATCAGGCATAATAATAAAAGCCGTTACGTACAACATGATGGAGATAAAGAGGAACGAGATTTGGCATGCGAGGGTCGTTTTAGACGTCTAAATTCACCTCTACCGGCTTACCCGCAATCGCTTCCAACGTACCGGATAAATCCCTCGTTTTTGCTTCTAGTTCCTCTTCCAGCGAAACTACATGCCGTTTTGAGCGCTCTACTCCTTCTCGTAATCGCGTGAGTTGTCCCCTGGCAGATGCAATTGATTGTTCGACTTTTTTTCGTTCTTTCTGTATTGTCATCTCCGAAAGTTCGCCTTTAATGTGCACAATTCGCGATTGTAATCCTTCTCGTTTTTCGTTTACAGTCGCTAACTTGCTATTTAACAGGCGGTCTATCCATTTCAGTGTCTTGTCTCGCTTTCGCTCCTTCAGGATAGAGCTATCTCCTTCAATAACATCCTTTATAGAGCTCAGAAACCCGTTGATGTCCTCATCGAGCGCACGAATTGGAGAAGACAGGATTGAAGATACCGCTTTTCGCTCATCGGGAGTAAGCGTATGCCGTCCCGTCTCATCCTGCTTCTTCAACAGGTTGAGTTCTTTGTTAATCGGTAAGAACAATTTGCTAACGCCCGATTCGAGTGTGCTCAACTCCTGCTCCAGGGAAAACAATTCTGTTTCGAGTGCTTTGAACCGCATCCATTCTTCCTGATCTTCAATCGCGCTCAATCTTTTCCCTTCTTTTTCTATTTCCCGCTCGAGCGCAGAGCACTCGTTCTCTCGCGCACTAACGTTCTCCTTTTCCTTTTCTATTCTCGATTTTAGCCCTTTTATGTCCTCTACTATCCCTGGCACCCGTTCCAAATGCATAATCTGAGTCTCTTTACCGCGTATGGGTGCGATAAGCTGGTCAAGTGCCGTTCTCAACCGATTTAGTTCTGCAACGGTTTCCTTAACCTCATCTGGGAAGAGTGACCGAACATGGTAGATGGTCTTCGATGATTTGTCGAAGACAAACGCTATACTGGATGCAGTGGAGTCATAAAAGGATAAAACGGTTTTATAATCGGTTTGGTTCGGAATCTGCATTTTTTCGGTCAGTGAATGGAGACGTTTTACCATTTTATCTCGACCGGACAATCCTATTTTTTCTACCTGTGCCGGCATATCCTCCGCCGGTTCGGCATCCTGAAGCTCTGAAATGCAGTGCTTGAGTTGCTCACGTATGTCCTTTATCTCTTCATATAACGGTTCAGCACTTGTGCTCAGACCACGAAATAGCGTTTCCGTTGCTATCTCCAACCACGCATCTATTCCATCGAAGGTGACGGTGGTCGGTATTTCTTCCTTCCCAAAAATTCTCTTTAGCCACTTCATTTTAATCTTAATACGATCCTGTTACAGCTACACCTGCACCTCTAACAAAGAACCAAATACCCAGAACAATCAAAAAGACAGCTATTACGAGCATCGTCCATTCGTATCGCCTCCCAACGAAGAAATTCTTGCCCTTTGCAAAAGAGAAAGAGACGAAAGAATACCATGCAAAATCGGAGAGGAAATGTCCCAGCGTCACCAAAATTATACCTGTTAACGCCAGTTGTTGGAAGCCGCTGAATAACACCGGGAACCCTATCCCTATCCACCAAGGTATAAAAGAGGGATTAAAAGCAGTAAGGATAAAACCGGCAAGAATCGAATTGTTATATTTCGCCGCTCGTATTTTCGTCCTTGTTTCCTTCTCTATCTGCGAGGACCCCTTTGCCCTTGCTTCTTTGATAATGCGTGAAGCGATTAAAATAAGTGCAAGGCTCCCTATTACATATACCAGAGCTTCAACGTGACTGAAATAGCTTCTCATCAATTCGAGTCCTAAAACTACAACTGCTACTATTAACGGGCATTCAACGGAGATGTGTCCAATTATAGCTAGGGGTCCTGATAACGCTCCTTTCTTCAATGTGTCGGATATTACAAATGCAAACAGCGGTCCAGGTATCAACGCACCGCTCAGCCCTGTCAGAAATCCTATTCCTACCAGAGATGCTCCGATAATGAGTGGTGAAGAAATCAGCTCCATGTCGTTAACCTCATCTCATTTAAACTCGAAACTTATTAATCTATTTATTATTATTCTCTTAACTTATTGTTATTTAGTAAGTAAGTATCTTGGGAATAATGGGCGGGGCTCGTAGCTCAGTGGAAGAGTGCCTCCTTCGCGAGGAGGATGCCACGGGTTCAAATCCCGTCGAGTCCATAAATCTTTCTTCGAAAAAAAAAGAAAGCTTTACCAGAGAGATATAAGTAAAGTATAAAAGTAGAGAAAAAGAGGTGATAGAAATGCAAATGATGCCACAGATGGGTTATGACAGGGCGATAACAGTATTCAGCCCTGATGGAAGGTTATTTCAGGTGGAATATGCGAGAGAAGCGGTGAAGAGGGGGACTACCGCAGTGGGAATAAAGGCGCAGGATGGTGTTGTGCTACTGGTGGACAAGAGGTTGACTTCTCGTCTGTTAGAAGGTGGCTCCGTAGAGAAAATATTTCAAATAGATGAGCATATAGGGGCTGCAACTTCCGGATTGGTCGCAGATGCGAGGGTATTAATAGATAGAGGCAGAGTAGAAGCGCAAATAAACCAAATTGCTTATGGGGAAGCGATAGACGTGCAAACCTTAGCGAAGAAGATATGTGATTTTAAGCAAGCGTATACACAAATAGGCGGCCTTCGCCCTTTCGGTACCGCACTGTTGATTGGGGGCGTGTATAATGGGGACTGTTATTTGCTTGAGACCGACCCAAGTGGCGCATTGCTTGAATATAAAGCAACTGCGATAGGTTCCGGGAGGAGCGTCGTAACCGAGATGTTTGAGGAGAAGTATAATGAGGACATCCTGCTCAAGGACGCCATCTTGCTCGGTTTGGAATCCCTGTATATTGTGACAGAGGGGAAGATAGACATAACAACCATTGATGCAGGTCTTGCGGAATTAGAGAAGAAGAAGTTCCGGATTTTGAGTGCCGACGAGTTAGAGCCGTACATAAATAAAGTGAAGAAAAGGAACAAAAATGCTGCTGAGGGAACAGGAGCAAGCAAAGAGGAAGAGGGGAAGGAGAAATAAGGAACAGGTATAAAATGGTCAGTCTGGACAAGGCAGTGATAGCACGGTATAAATCGGGTAAGAAGAATTTTGAGGTCCTTGTAGACCCCGATAGGGCGGACTTGTTCAGAGGCGGTGCTGAAGAGGACATTGAAGATATTTTAGCGGTGGAAGAGATATTTGAAAACGCATCAAAAGGAGAAAAAGCAACAGAAGCCGATTTGATGCGCGTGTTTTCTACTTCTGATGCGCGTGAAATAGCGAAGAAGATATTAAAAGAAGGTGAGGTGCAGCTTACAGCAGTGCAAAGGAAGAAAAAGCTGGAAGAGAAGACGAAAGCGGTGATAAACAGAATTTCTCAAATTTCGATTAACCCCAAGACAAACACGCCTCACCCACCTCAAAGAATAGAGATAGCGATGAAAGAGGCAAAGGTGCACATCGACCCGTTTAAGTCCGTGGACGAGCAGGTGAGTGCGACCGTGAAGGCAATAAGACCGATAATCCCGATAAAAATCGAGGAAATAGAGGTAGCAATAAAAGTTCCCGCCGCATATACAGGGCGAATCTACGAACTAAAGAAGAATTATGGGGTAACGAAGGAGGAATGGCAAGCCGATGGCTCGTTCATCGCGCTGGTACAAGTGCCCGCAGGAATGCGGGATGAACTTTTCTCTTTTTTGAATGCTATCACAAAAGGTGAAGTTCAAACGAGGATGGTGAAATAAAAAATATGTATCAAGTAGTGGTTCCAGGGGATTTTCTCTCTGAAGAGACGAAACGTGCGGGAGAAGGAACTTACGTAGAGGAAGGCAAGGTTTACGCATCGCAATATGGCATCGCGAGTGAGCGAGGGGAGATAAAAGTAGTACCGCTTTCAGGGAAATATATGCCATCAAGGGGGGATGTGGTAATAGGTAAAATAACCGGGATTTCATTTCCGTTTTGGATTGTTGACCTCGCCTCGCCCTATGAAGCGCGATTACACGTGTCCGCACTTTCGGGAATAACGAGGGAGCAAATAGAGTTTGGCAACATGAGCGAATATCTGGATATAGATGATCTGGTGGTGGTAAAGGTAATGGATGTAAACGCGCTGATGAAGATAGAGTTGGCATTACAAGAAGACATTGAGCTGAGAAGAGGAGGACGATTGGTAGAAATACCGCATACTAAAGTGCCGCGGGTCATAGGCAGGAATGGTTCAATGATAAAGATGCTAAAGGAGAAATGCAATTGTTTTATATTCATTGCAAAGAATGGTCGTATTTGGATACGGGGCAAAGAGGATGACATGGATCTCGCATCCATGGTGATATTGAAGATTGCGAGGGAATCTCATACTTCGGGTTTAACAGATAGAGTAGCGGAATTTTTAGATTCTTTTAGAAAAGAAAAAGAAAGAGGATAAAGAAGAATGAAAGAAGAAATAGAACTTATAAAGGATGGAAAGCGATTGGATGGAAGAGGTTTTGACGAGCTCAGGCCTATAAAGATAGAGGTTGGCGTGTTAAAACGAGCAGATGGGTCATGCTACTTAGAATTAGGTGATAACAAGGTGATAGCTGCGGTATATGGACCAAGGGAGATGCATCCGAGACACGCGCAAGACGCGAAAATGGCGGTGGTCAAATTCAGGTATAATATGGCGCCTTTTTCTACGGATGATAGGAAAAGACCAGGACCAGATAGAAGGAGCGTGGAGATATCGAAGGTGTGTCGCGAAGCATTTGACCCGGTTATCATGAGAGAGCTTTACCCAAAGGCGGGAATAGAAGTCTATGTAGAGCTACTTCAGTCAGATGCAGGAACGAGAACAGCGGGGATAAACGCGGCTTCTATCGCTCTCGCGGATGCCGGTATACCAATGAAGGACATAGTTTCTTCGATTGCCGTGGGTAAAATAAATGGAGAGGTGGTACTGGATTTAAATGCTGTGGAAGATAATAATGGAGAAGCCGATATGCCGATAGCGATGATCGCGCGTACAAACACGATAACCGCGCTGCAAATGGATGGGCGCTTGACGAAAGAAGAATTTGAACGAGGGCTGAAGCTTGCGATGGGTGCATGTCATCAGATATACGAGTTACAGCGAGCGGCATTAGTCACACGATATAATCAAAATTATGAAAGCAAAAAGGAGGAGAGATAGAAATGGGACTTGAAATAGTGAGTGACGTAAGGACCGATTATGTATGCAACCTGGTGAGAAACGGGAAGCGAGAAGACGGCAGAGGATTTCGCGAATACCGTGATATAAGCGTAGAGCGCGACGTAATAAAACGCGCAGAAGGTTCAGCACGTGTGAAAATAGGGGATACGGACGTTTTAGTAGGCGTAAAAGTCGAACCTGGCACACCTTTCCCCGATACGCCGGATAAGGGAGTGATAATAACGAATGCGGAACTTGTTCCCCTGGCATCGCCGGAATTTGAGTCCGGACCGCCGAATGAAAACAGCATACAACTCGCGAGGGTGGTAGACCGTGGCATTCGCGGGTCGGAAGCAATAGACCTGGACAAATTATGTATAGAAGAAGGAGAGAAGGTATGGATGGTTTTTATAGATATACACGTCTTGGATGACAACGGTAACCTGACAGATGCCGCTGCGCTGGGTGCTATTGCTTCTCTTCTGAACCTACGCATACCTAACGAGCGCTATGGCTTAACAGGTGAAAACACACTGCCGATGCGGGATACACCTGTTGCG
The DNA here is from genome assembly GCA_003601795.1 of Candidatus Methanophagales archaeon. GTDB lineage: Archaea > Halobacteriota > Syntropharchaeia > Alkanophagales > Methanospirareceae > QEXZ01. The sequence goes on along the minus strand of PIXU01000164.1, from coordinate 6,359 downwards.
GCAACAATGGTAGAAATCGAGGGGAATATCTTAGTTGACCCGAGTTTCGATGAGGGAAATGCCGCTGCAAGCAGCGTAACGGTGATTTCAAATGCCGATGGCACGCTATCAGGGATGCAAAAGAGCGGCAGCGGCGGGCTAAAGGAAGCACAGATAGCCGAAATGGTGGAGATAGGGATAGAAAAAGCAGGGGAAATAAGGGGAAAGTATTTGTAGAAATTCTGAAAAATAACCACAAGATTACACAACACTTTTTCTTTTTTACAAAAAGAAAACCTGTGCTAAAAGAAAAACGAATAAGCTCTTTTGGTAAAGCTTTTCTATAAGCCCTTACAGGGCTTGCGGGGTGGTGGGGTGGAACCCTACATAAGAAAAAGTTTCTTGTGAAATCTTGTGGTTTGTAATCACATTGAGTTGGGTTAAAGAGAGAAATTACGAAAGTTTATTTTAATCAAAAGTTATATTTTTTACTGGTGAAACATCACGGATGTTCGAGACAAACAAATTCATCGTGCGGGAATATTTCAGGAAGATGATAGGGGAGGAAGGGATGAAGATAATGGAGAATGTCCCAGAGGGAGAAATAACAGATGAGGAAATCGCAAGGTTAAGCGATACAAAGCTCACTGCCGTAAGAAAGGTTTTATACACGTTGTATGAAAATCGAATAGCCGAATACCGGACGGAACGCGATGATACTAGTGGCTGGATAACATATCTGTGGCGCTTCAATTACGACAACATAAAAAAGATAATGAGAGACGAAGCGGATGGACTGCTAATGGGATTAAAGAGCCAGCTAGAAGATGAACGTAAAGGGGTATTTTACCAGTGCGGTTGTCAGCGTATTTCTTTTGAAGAAGCAGCAGCGAAAGACTTCAGGTGTGACAAATGCAACTCGAATTTCGAATACGTGGATAATCAGGAATTAATAAAAGAGTTAGAGGGGGAAATAAAAGAGATAGAGCAGTGGAAGCGCGAGATAAAGAAAGAATAAGGAGCGACTGCACACCGTTATTGAGAGAAGTTGGATGTGATGAATCGGTCGTGGAGCATTGTATAGCGGTTGCGGAACTCGCGTTGGAACTCGCTGTTGGTTATAACCGCCGTGAAAATCGCGCTCGTTCTCGTGGTCATGGTCGTGATAGCGTAAATGAAGAACTGGTTTTCAAGGGGGCGTTGCTACACGACATCGGCAGAGCTCGCTCGCATGGTCTGAATCACGGGTTCGTAGGTGGAGAAATAGCAAAGGAGTTGGGGCTGGAGGAGCCTGTGGTAAGGATAATTCAAAGGCACATAGGCGCAGGAATAACAGCGGAGGAGGCAAAGGAAATGGGGCTGCCACCTGTGAATTTCATGCCTGAGACGCGCGAAGAGAAGATAGTTGCATGTGCGGATAACCTGATTGACGGAACGAGAAGAATTGGTATAGAAGAAGCAATAGCGGATTTAAAGGCTAAGTTGGGCGATGCGCACCCTTCTATAAATAGAACGAAGAAGCTGTATGAGGAAGTGATGGGGAGATAACATTGCAAAATGCAAAAAGGTTAACCACAAGATTATAATCTCGTGGTTTTTTTATCGCGACAATGCGCTTTCTCTTAGCTTATCTTTTAGTTCCAACTTTTTTATCACGACATTAGAAGGATGTATGGGCCGTGGCACTTCGGATAAATCAGACCTCGCAACGACAACGCCTTCCACGGTTATCCGTTCGCGCTTTAAGTCCACCGTCCTTACCTTTCCTTCTTTACCCTTATCGTCACCCCGAACCACCGTTACCGTATCACCCTTTCTCACAGGGGCATTTCTCTTCGCGTATTTGCCTTGCAGGTCTTCGGAAAGGGGCGCACTCATGAACTTGTGCCTCACATGCAAAGGCGCATTGTATCTTGCTTTCCTTTGTTTTCTCGGTTGTTTAGATTTCATCTCTTTTCAATTATTAAAGTATTGGAATATAAAAGGATGCGTGATTTGAGTGGGCTTACTTATGCGTGAATACGATATTGTCGTGGTGGGCGGCGGTCCAGCGGGATGTATGGCAGCGAAATATGCAGCAAAGGCGGGAGCTTCTACGCTGATTATAGAAGAGAATTCCGCAATAGGCGAGCCCGTTCAGTGTGCAGGGCTCATAAGCAAGCGAGCAATAGAAGAAAGCGAACTGAAAAACATCGGGTCGTTCGTAAACAGAGAGTTGAAAGGGGCAATTGTTCATTCGCAATCGCATGAGTTGAGGATAGAATCACTATCTCCAGATAAGAGGGCTTTTGCTATAAGGCGGGACATTTTTGATGGGGAATTGGCGAAAGCCGCAATGGACGAAGGTGCGGAGTTAATTTTGAACAGCAAAGTAAAACATGTGAAGAAGGGGAGGGAGAGGAAGGGGGCAAAGCTAACGATACTGGCTGCTGCTCCTACTACCAGCACAGGTGTAAATTTAGAGGAAAATGGGATAAAGGCAAACGTGGTCATTGGCGCTGATGGCTGGAGAAGCGGAATAGCCCGAATGGCGGGGCTAACCGTCACAAAAAACTTCCTGAACTGCGTGCAAATAGAAGGGCAGTATGAAATACACGAACCCGTTGCAGATATTTTCGTGGGCAAAACCATTGCGCCGGGTTTCTTCGCATGGGTCATCCCGATTGGCGAAACCACGGCTCGAATCGGTCTTTGCATAGACAAGAGGTTTTCACCGCATCCGAATCCTCTACCGTTTTTAAAAAGAATTTTATCCGAGCATCCAATCATCGCAGCGAAATACAAAGGCACACAATCAAAGTTTACTGCGGGGGCAATTCCCATTCCGACGGAAAGGCAGAAGACCGTAAAAACCGAGGATGGTACAGGCATACTGCTGGTTGGTGATGCCGCGGCTCAGATCAAACCAGTCACAGGCGGAGGCGTGTACTACGGGATGAAGTGCGGTAAGATAGCAGGAGAAGCCGCAGCAAGAGCATGCCTGGAAAGAAACATGGAACTGCTGGACGGATACGAAAAACGGTGGCAGGAGGAAATAGGAGCGGAGATGGCTTTTGGACTAAAGATTCACCGGTTGAGGTGTGCTCTCGGCGATAAGGATTTTGATAGGATGTGTCAGGCATTGTCAAAATACGACATGATACAGCGAATAACGAATCGTGGGGATATGGATTATCCTTCCTTTGTGTTTCATGAGCTGTTAAAGAATCCAAACATCTTCATGTTAATGGCGAAAAGCATCATAAAATATTTATATGCAAAGCGAAAGATAAGGTAAATAGAGGGCTTAGACAAAATGGCAAGGATGTATGCAAGGAGAAGGGGAAAATCGGGCTCTACGAGGCCCATTAGCTCCAGCCTGAGGGAAACGGCACCTGAATGGGTGGACATGACAGCGAAAGAAGTGGAGAAGAAAGTGGTCGAGTTATACGAGAGTGGGCTTTCGACAAGCGAGATAGGAATACTGCTGAGGGATAACTATGGCGTGCCAAGTGTTGCAGAGGTTACGGGGAAAAAGGTAACGGCGATATTAAAGGGACAGGGTATTGCAGGGCAGCTACCTGAAGACCTCCAGAATTTGATGCGAACAGCATTGAGAATAAGAAAACACCTCGGTGTGAATAAGCACGACGTGCATAATAAAAGAGCGCTGCAGTTAGCCGAATCAAAGATAAGAAGGCTTGGGAAGTATTATAGGAAGGAGCACGTGTTACCTGAGGACTGGAAATACAAGCCCGAAATTGCCGAATTTGACATGAGAGGATAGGGTAAGAATAGAGGTGATAAAAAAAATGAAAGAATATGGAGAGATATTGTTGGGTGTTGTGTTAGTAGTGGCAGGGATAGGTATGCTAGTTATGCCACAAGATCTTTTCAGAGAGGCGTTGAAGACGGTCATATTAGGGGCTATTCCGCTCATTGTGCTGATGGTGGGAGCAGTATTTCTGATGATAGGCGTAAGTGACGTGAGAGAAAAGGGAGAAGAAGAGATAGAGATGGGAGTCGTAGCGGAGAGTGGAACAGAAAGGGAGGAAAAGAGTGAGTAACATTGGGGACGATTAAACCGACGTATGTAAAGAAGCTGGCGAAACAACTGTTGAAGGAAGTAGCGGAGTGCACTGACGATTTCGAGCTAAATAAGAAATTAGTGGACGAATATACAAACGTAGAGAGCAAAGGAGTAAGAAATAGAATAGCAGGGTATATAACGCATAAAAAGAAAGGGAGAGGGGCGGAGCCCGAGTTGGAGCCAGAGCCGCGCATAGCATTAGCATAGGTTGAAATGTTGAAGATAGAAGGTGTGTATCCAGCGCTTATAACGCCTTTCACGGCGGATGGCGGTGTAGATAAGGAAGGATTGAGGAGGCTCGTGGAGTACGTGGTAGAGGGCGGTGTAGCGGGGATAGTCCCGTGTGGCACGACCGGCGAATCCGCAACGCTATCTCATAAAGAGCATGAGGAAGTGATAGACGTGGTGGTGGACTGCTCAAAGGTGCCGGTGATTGCAGGTACGGGGTCAAACAACACAAAGGAAGCGGTTGAATTCACGAAACATGCGGCGGATGCGGGTGCTGACGCCTGCCTTTTGATTACGCCATATTACAACAAGCCGAACGTAAAAGGTTTGAAGGAACATTTTAAGCGGATTGGCGATTCGGTGGAGATACCTCTAATTTTGTATAACATACCTTCAAGAACGGGACAAAATGTAAGTGCGGGGACAATGGTGGAGCTTGCTTCAGAGGTTACTAATATAAAGGGAGTGAAGGAGGCTTCGGGTGATTTGAAACAGGTAGGCGCGATTATAAGGTCGGTTGCGGAACAGGGTTTGGACTTTACGGTTGTTGCGGGTGATGATTTTCTCACGCTACCAATAATGAGCTTAGGCGGTAAGGGTGTGATTTCAGTGGCTGCGAATATCGCGCCGCGGGAGATGACCGAGATGGTGGCTGCGATGTTGAAAGGCGAGGTGGAGAAGGCGAAGGAGATTAATATCAGGCTATTTCCACTGTTTGAGGCGATGTTTCTGGAGACGAATCCGATACCCGTGAAGCGCGCGGCGGAGATGATGGGCTTGTCAGCAGGGCACGTCAGGCTTCCGCTGGGGGCGCTGAGTGAGGATAATGAGGAAAAGTTGAGGAAGGTGCTGGAGAAGCTTGAGATGGTAGGCGGGGTATAAATGTTTTGGGGGATGTTTTAGAAGGATAGAAGATTCATTCAGATGGAAGGAATAGAGCAGGCATAGAGAAAGAAGTGTCTGTTCATAGTTTGAGACATTCGTTTGCAACGCATTTGTTAGAAGGAGGGACTGATTTAAGATATATTCAGGAGTTGTTAGGGCATAAAAGTAGCAAAACGACAGAAATATATACTCATGTAAGTAATTAATAGAGATTTGGATAAGATTAAAAGTCCGTTGGATATGTGGGGAGGGAAGACATGAGCGAGTACATCCAAAAGGGGTATATACGCAATGCAGATATAATGCCAATTCAGGATGATATGCGCATTGCGGATATACCGAAGTTAAGTGAAATTGCTAGCTCGCCAAAGAGTAATGAAAGTGAAAAGATTAATTTAACATAAGGTGGAGAAAATGCCAGAAGCAATCTATGAAGATAACTTAAAATGTGGTTTCATTCTTAAACTTGTCCTTTGTTTGGCAATAGGTGTGCTTTTGGCTTTAACGATTTGGATTTTCTATCTTGGTGAAGTGATAGGTGGAATAATCATACTTATAACCTTGATATTCACCATAATTTTACTATTTGCACTCATACCAAGAAAATATCAGATCTGTAATGACAGGATAAAAGTAATTTGTGGATTATTAAAGCTGAATATCCCTTTTGATGATATTAAATCCATAGAAACTCGTCCTCCATATAATATCTGGGGAAGCTTTGAAGCTCTTCGTTTCGGAACAGGAACTGGAGAGAGGTGTATCATGATTAAAAGAAAACGCGGGATGAATATCCTAGTACAGCCCAGTGATACGGAAAGATTTATGGAGATACTTAATAATACAATGAAAAGGATGGTAGAACCAGTGGAAAGGTGATGATCAGAATGAATCGCTTAAACGAGATTCAAGGCAGGCTGGCAACTATCTGCGCCCTTACGGTCGCTCGGGGCTAACGCCCTCACTTAACACGGTGTATGCGACTACACTCCGCTCCGCCCCAACCCTCCGTTTCGCTCAGGGCTTCGCATACACCGGAAACGTTAAGCGAAAGTGCCTTATATACTAAGGATTTCAGTAGCTAACATTTTTTAAACGTTGCACCATCATTTAAAAAGGTTTAATGGAGGTGAACACTGTGCAAACCCATACATATCTACAAGAAACCATATTGAAGCTATTCGTAGAAATAGATTTG
>PIXU01000163.1 GCA_003601795.1 Candidatus Methanophagales archaeon | reverse complement strand
TCATTATATATTCTGACATATTCAGTATGTCCGCCAGTCCCTTCGCATGGATAAGTATAGAGATTTTTCACGATAATTGTTTTATATGGCGTAATCGTGCCGTTGAACGTGCCAGAGATACTTGGATATGGATTTTCTGGCGCTCCCGTGTCAAAAATGTTTTCTTCTATTATAACTATCGTCTCGCTCACATCAGGACTCTTTTCCTCATCTATCTTCCCATCACCATTATAATCTATGCTCATCGTATAATTCGTAACATTCGGAACTATCTCAACAGATACTTTTGTGCTTTCAGTTACGGAAATATCCTCAAACTTCGTTATCGAAATGTCATTTCCGACTGGTGAAACCCTTGTGAAGTTGAATGTGCCCGTGTCATAAGCGTCTATATCCACAGAATAAGTAAGGTCTGCTGGCAGATAGAATACCTTTGTTTCGTTTGTTATGATCATGCTTGCATTTGGTATTTCATTTGTGCCGTTGTCTGCGATTATTCTGCCGTATTGGTCAGTGATTGTGGCGTTTACGGGACATTCTATGGCTAAGGTTGTTGTATCAGGTTTAGGATATGGATTTGGTTTTTGAACTACGAATTTTGTAAAACTATCAGCATAGTTAAATTCGCCTGAGGTCATATTAAAAACAGCACATGGAAATGCTATTGGAAAATTAGTTATTGAGTATGGAATCTCATTTTCATATATAAGTATGTATGCTGTATCTCCAATCTCTATTATCTTATAAGCCAGTACTGCATGTATATATGCATGAACTCCGGGTATAACAGTAGGTTTTGCCATAATTAACATCATAGGTTCTCCCTTTGTTAAGTTGTCTTTTAATTTTTGATATTCGTTTTGTTCATTTATCGGATCCAATCCAACATGCATTCCTATTTTTAAATTATCCAAGAAATGCGCCCAGAAATAAGAATCAATTACTTTTTTAGCTTTTTCTTCTTGCATTGTATACACACTTTTTACATCCTTTGGTAACTCTATAGCACCAATAAAATATAATGCGCTTGTTTCAGACATAGGATAACAGCGTCCTCCTATTTCTATTAAGTTTGGTATAACAATAATCTTTCCATAATTCGGGAAATTATACCCATCTTCAGAAACATCAAAATCGGTTGCAATTATATTGTAATCGGGATTCAATTTTATTGGTATTTTTACAGTTTCGCCACTTGTTTCATCTGTAATTTCTACATAAAACTCTCTTATACCTGTTTGTGAAGATTTAGGGTCAAATACGATCTCCAATTCTTTTTTCTCTTCTGGTTGTGATATTTCGTTGAGCTTTACATACTCTGGCGCATTAAAAGCAAGTGCGTGACCTTTTGTATCAAACCAGAAAGAGAAATACAGCGGGTTTAAAGGTGTTGGACCACCTGTTTTAACTTCACATGAACTTACTTTTGTATCGTCACCTTCTGAAGTAGCAGTTATAGTTATTGGATTGTAACTTTTTGATTTAACCGTCACATTGAGATAAATCAATTCCGATTCTGAAGGTGACAATGTTACAGAATCCTTCGATAGATATATATCTAATAGAGCGGGATAATATGGGCGAGCAGTTAAATCAATTGTATCCTCCTTTGTCCCTTTGTTCTCAACTTTTATTATAAATGTCAAATTTGTGCCTACGTGCCCATATTCAGCAAAGGGAGCATAAGGGGGAACTGACACCTTTGGATTATATTCTTCTTCTACACCACCAAAATAGTTCTCAAACCTTTCCATAAGCGGATAATTGTCTTTATCACCATCTATGCTGTAAGGCGTATCGCCAATTCCATCTTCATCTGCATCGCTTCCTTTGTAATCACTCCAGTAGTTTCCTAAGTAATTCGTGTAAGTCCTGCCTTCGTATGTGTATGTCATTTGCGAGGTCGAATTCCAGATGTTCGTTGAATCGAAGGAATAAACGCTTTCGGTGTTGTTTATAAAGTTATTCATGTATATAATGTTGTCGCTTGAATACCAAAGGGATATGCCAAACCAATTGTTTGAGCTAATGTTGTTTTCTGATATGATGTTATTGTTTGATTCATAGAGGGATATGCCCCCCTCATAAATGGATATGCCCCAGTTGTTTGAGATATTATTATTTGAAATTAAGCAATTATCACTCTGCCATAATTCTATTCCGACATTTGTATTTGTCAGCTCTGAATTCATTACTGTGATGTTCTTGCATTTAACGAGTATTACCTGCCCTGCGTTATCAATGAATTCGTCAGATTCTCCTTCAAGATAAAAAAGCGGCTTCCCGTTAACTGTATTATTTTCAACAATGTTTCCGTATGAATAACGGACATAGATACCATCGTTTATGAATTTGTTTTTTCTTATCATGTTTTCGTTTGAATCCCAAAGGTATATGCCATCATAGTTGTTTGAGCTGATGTTGTTTTCTGATATGATGTTATTGTTTGAATTCTTAAGACATATGCCATCATTGTTTGAGCTGATGTCATTTTCTGATATGCTGTTTTTGTTTGAATACAAAAGGTATATGCCAACATCGTTGTTTGAGATATTATTTTCTGATATGCTGTTATTGTTTGAAAGGTATATGCCAGCATCGTCGTTTGAGCAGATGTTGTTATTTATTATCGTGTTTTTGTTTGAACGAATATATATGCCATGTCCGCCTCCAGTGATTGTGAATCCTTCTATTCTTATTCCATCTGCTTCGAGCGTGAATACATCTGAACCTGTGCCATTAACGATGCAATTCGCAGGACCGTTCTCTGATTTTATTGTCAGTTGCTTGCTCACTGTGATGCTCTCATAGTATATTCCATCCCTCACAATAATCGTATCTCCAGCGGAAGCATGATCAACAGCCCACTGAATCTTTTCGTAATCATCAGGCACATATATCGTCCTTGCAAACGCCACACTTACACCCACGAAAGCACATAGCACAAAAGCCACGCAGATTCCATACACAAGACGTTTTATATTCATACCCGCCACCGCTTTTGTCCCTTTCATCATAACTCCTGGTCGCCTCACCTTAACATACCTGA
>PIXU01000162.1 GCA_003601795.1 Candidatus Methanophagales archaeon | reverse complement strand
TTTGACATAAGAGGTTATAGGGTCATATTTTATGACGATACAATAAAAGGAAAAACAGAGGTTGAGAAAAACTTAAGACGTCATTTAAAAAATATAATAGGATAAAATAAATAACCCCCTCCTCCACTCACCAATAAACAAGATCTTTCGCTCTTATCCCCATGCCTTCAGCCAACTGTATGAGGTAGAAAGCTAAAAGGATGGTACGACACACTCTTTTTTCAACACTTCTATCTCTATATTGATGCAAACGCTTCAATCCAAGCGTATTTTTCATAATATCGAATAATACCTCAATTCTGCTCCGTTTTTCCTTGAACGTTTCCCACTTCTCGATTAGCCTAAGGAATTCTTGCCTGATCTGATCTTATTCCAAATGTCAAGCAAATAACCCTTTCCAGCCCATATCATATATCGAGCGGTGGAACGAGATTTGCATCAATCTTACATTTGTATTCATCCCTGGATAAATGATCGGAATAACGAAAAATCGATTGATGGTGGTGATATAAATCTTCAATGAGTTAGAACCCATATCACAGATGATTACATCACTCATTCTCATCTTTTTCGTGCTGTGTAGCTTTTCAATGAGTGGAATAACTATAATTGCATCATTTGGGCATCCATCGTAGAGTTCATAACCTTATAGCTCGTAATTCTCGGCGTCTATCGCAGCGATCAGCTTAAAACCAACATAATACCCTTCAGAGGGGTAATAATAAGACCATTTGTATTTTTCTTACACCCATAAATGTTTTCAGCTCCTCCATTATCTTTTAAAATAGATTGTTTCTATGTCCTCCATTAATGTTTCCATAAATAACATAACTCAAATTCTAAATTGGGTGGTTTCTATAGGTGGGATTGTAGGTGCTTTGAGGGGAGGTTATTTATTATTTTGCCTCCTCCGTTCCATTAAATAGCCAATATAGACGAGAAGAATAGTCGCTGCAAGCATCACGAGTTGTATAAAGAACCTGAGTGGCGAGAACTCGCCCTTGCCACCACCACCTGCTTCCTTGCCGCCTGGCACGATCACACCTTTCATCAGTCGTCCGGTGATGGTCTTACCACCGCTTTCGCCTCCGCCCTGCCCTGTACCGCCTGCCACACTTTTAGCCGTGCCAGTGCCCGAACCCGTTCCAGTGCCCGTTCCAGTGCCCCATCCACCGCCGGTGCCGCCTCCGCCACCAGGACCTGGCAAGCCCGGCGATTGAACCACTACCATTACCGTATCGTTCCAGATGTTATTTTCCTCGCCATTACTTTTACGCTGCTTACCCCGCGGATATTTGTTTATCAACTCATTCACTCTGTTCTCGGGGTCAACCGAGACATTAACTTCTAATGTGTCAATACGTTCCACAGCTGGTGCTTTTTGTGGAATGTTTATAGTCACGGTATCGCCCTCTTGACCTGCACCTTTTATCTCCGAAATGAGGGTCTTGTTTATGACATTGCCATCAATAGATACGGTCACATTGAAATTCTTCGCTTTGCTTTTGCCCCAGTTGTGTATCGTTATGGGTATGTTATAAGATGCACCGGCATTCGCATTCAACCGCGTTGGCACCTCAGGCTCGAGGTCCGGTGGGTATGTCACCTTAAGAATCGCAGTCGCAGGCATTATAAAATCTCCTCTATCCTGTATCCCAAACAACATATCACAGCTTTTTTGTTCAATAATATCTCTTACATCTCGCTCATCAATGTCTTTCTCAATACCGGCAGTACTATTTCCCCATACTCCATCCGCTATCTCGTCATAAAAGTTGTCAAATCCCTTCCCGTCAAAGTCAAAATATAATCCATTCCGTTTCTTATCTTTCCATAATCCATTCTGACATCTAACATTAAAAAACGGATCAACTTTTACACCACCCATATCACCAAACGGAACAACTGTAATCAGCGTTGCATTACCCACTTTATCGAAGTCCCCCACACACTCTTTAAATGGCACCCTCGTGGTGGTTTCATCCGGGCAGAGTGGAGTATAATGACCCGTTTGGGTTGGACCGCCTATGAGCATATCTGCACCCTCATCAATCCAGTATCTCGTATACGTCTCGTCACCACCCCTATAAACTACCAGAAGACCCATACCTTGAAATCCCGTCTCATTAACACCTGGGTTCAATCTGAGTCTTGCACGATTAGTTCCATTTCCTACAACAACATGCACATCATAACAGTATGTCCCGTATGCGTAGTTGCGTCCATAGGACGCAGTTGCATTAACCGGATAATCTGTATAGTTTCCACTCTGAGTTATGGTTTGACCATTGAACTTCATTGTGATACTGGGACATGCGGGAACGTCACCACTTGCACTCCGGCGCCAGCTCCATCCCCAATATACATATAACCTTGCGATTTCTATCATCGCACCATCTGGAATTTGAACATTCCAATTAGCACTATATGTGTTATTGTTATTGGGTTCTAAAGTCTTCCATCTCGTATATAGCTTAAAGATTACATCACCCTCGACCGTTTTGTTTGTTTTGTATGGTTCGAGTTTATCACCCCTGTAACCTATATCTGCGAAAACTCTTTTTAGGAATGCACTCCCCTTATTATTTGTTTCATCCCGTTCTTCCACATCGTCTTCAGGGTCCGCTCTCAGGGTGAAATTATATACGCCCTCAGCAGGAGGCACTGTCCAATTAAATACATAAGGCAGTGTCTCACCGTTGGGTTTGAGACATTCTACATGATGAGTTATATTAGTAAGATTAGTAAGCGAGCGGTTCGTGTAAGCTACACTTGGCGATAACGTTATATTGAATCCTTTCGCACCCACTTCACCGGTGTTATTGAGACGCACTAAGATGTCGGCAGAATGATTGACAATCAAATATCGTGGAACTTCGAATCTCTCCACCACTATATCCGGTCCTAAGTCTGTTTCTTTTTCATTATTTCCTTCATCCAATTCCTCCACCGTGTTCTCCGGATCTGCAACCACCTCCACAAGTTCGTAAATATGGTTAGGGACAACACTAACTTCCCGGAATAACAATTTTGTTTCATTATGTTCACCCCATGGAAATAGACAAGGGATATTCTCATACACCGTTTCAGTTATATTCCCGCTCGTGCTGTTCAAATGCAACCTGACGGAGAAGTTTTTCGCTCTGAAATTACCCTCGTTTCTAATCACCGCTCCGACAATACATTCGCATGAAGAATCATTTAGAGATTCTGTATAGATTTTATCCACCACTATATCCGGTCCTATATCTATCGGCTTCTCATTGTTCGTCTCGTCATACTCCCATATTTCACCCGGGGCGCGATAAGGAGGTTTATCCTCAGAATCCACTACCACATTGAAATGATACGTCCTGTTGGGCGTAAGCACAAGTTCACTGCTGTTCTGATGCGATACGTTGAAAATCCCCTCTCGCTCCTCCCCGCCATATATCGTCTCATTCTCACCTATCCGTTTCGTCAGCAGAGTTCTACCTGTATCCCTGTCCTTGAGTGCAACACTGAAATTACAAACCGGAAACGCAATACCATCCTCAAGTGTGTTGTTGCTCCATATCGTTGCTTTTATACCGCTCAGGTCGCCATCTTCCGAAAAGACCGTTCCCACACTTCTCAGCACGAGGTCTGCATAAATAACCGCGGATGCGTGGTTGTTACTCTCGTTCTGCTCCTCAAAATTATTCTCAGGGTCAACCCACACATCGAGCATCATCGGTCGCTCGTATTTGCTCCATCGTTCGGGCAGCGAAACGTTCTTGCTTTCACTCGCATTTAACCTGTCTATGGTTTTATACTCCACGTCCCCCCACTTGTATTCGTCAATCCAGAAATCTGCACCCACATAAACTATATAAACGGTATCACTATCTATCCATGGAGTCCACACAT
>PIXU01000161.1 GCA_003601795.1 Candidatus Methanophagales archaeon | reverse complement strand
CCATCCTTGCTTGCTCTTTATATGCCCTCCCGTTGCCACGAAAGGCATTTTCCGGGTCCCTAAAGTATTCCTTCTTCCATTTCACCACGAGGGATGGATGTATCTCGTTCTCACGTGACACCTGGGCGAGCGTTTTCCCCATCACAGCCTCTCTAATCACCGAGATCTTAAAGTTCCTCGTGTAGGTTCTCCTTCTTTTCATCTTGCACCCCTTTGTCATTTTTTCTTATTTCTTAACTTACTGTCTACTTTTGGGGGTGCACCCCACCCCTCGTGTTACACTTTTTCTTTTTAAGAAACATTTCTATAAGAAAGAACCTGTGCTAAGAAAGCATAGTTCTTTTGGTAAAGCTTTTTTTAAGAAAAGGTTTGTGCTAAAAGAAAAAATTAACAGCTTCCACATTATTTCTTCCTTTTTCTTAACACAATTACAATAACGATAGTCAGGCATCCAATAAGAACTTTTACTCCTGCTGTTGAAAATTCGGGAACACCTGTGGGTGTGGGAGTTGGTGTTGGCTTCTGGGAAAAAGTATCTGTTGACCAGGTGCCGAAATCATAGTCGCCTGCTCCTGTTACCGTTTTCGTGCTGCTGTTTCCATAGTAAGTGGCAGTTGAGGGTGAAGCAGCGTTCCACGCACGGCAATAGATGACGGTGCCGGATTCCAAACCCAGACCATGGCTAAATTTTCCTTTATCTGGCTCGAAAGGATAGCCTTCTCCAATTCGAATATTGCATATTAGCGAGTCGTCGCCTGATGGATCGCCGTTTTCGTCCGGTGGATTTATCACTCCGTCAGGACCTGCATTGATCAACTGGATGAGGTCACTGGTTTCGCTTCCATCTCCTAAAAGCCAGGCACCTGTTTCATCCTTGACTCCGGTTGTTGACATTACTATAATCGTTGGTGGTGGGGCAATTGCCGTAGGTACGAGCATCACAAGTATTAACAGTGACACTACAGTTATTGCACCAATTTTCGTGGATTCTCTCATCATTCTCATAACCGCCTCTCCTTGTATTTGTACAGGTTAGGTAGTTATTTTCACCTTAATGAGCTTTTGGTTTTTGTCTTAGCCTTATAAAGGTTAGTTATCAGGTATTAGTAGCCCTAAACCTCTAAGCCGCTAAACCGCAAAGCTTCTAACTCTTACATCTTCTGCGTTCTCCGCGAACTCTGCGGTTAGGAATAAAAAATAAAGGAGGAAAAGCCCCTCCTTTATCTCCTTTTGGTTTTTCTTCAAACTTTTTAAAAAGTTTGATTTGATTATACTGTTATGCTGTCACTTGTCTCCACGTTTGATGCTGAATCGTATATCCATCCGCTTAGCACAACATTGTCCACCGTGAACGTGAAAGTTCCTTTAGCATTCTTCACCGAGTCGGAATCCAGTGCTGCCTTACCATCAGCATCCGTAGCTCCAGAATCGGTATCACTGGTCAATCCGCTCCAGTGACCTTCCACGACTGCACCTTCGACTGCCTTACCATCTGCATCAACGACCGTCACCACTGCCGTTGCGTATGTAAACCATCCCTTAGCCTTGTATTTTGTCGTTGACATGTCAATGCTGGCTATGTGCATAGCAGGTGCAGTTACCGTGATGTAATCCACCTTGGTCTCGGTGTCGCTGTCTCCATCAGCTTCATGAACCGTCAATGACACGGTGTACGTGCCTGCTTCGGTATATTCGTGTGTTGGATTCTGCTCGGTGCTTGCTCCGCCGTCACCAAAGTCCCATTCCCAGGATGCGATTCCATCGTAAGAGGTTGAAGCATCGGTGAACGTCACTGTCAGCGGTTCAAGCCCGCTTGTGGGTGTGGCGGAGAATTCCGCAATTGGTTCTGTATCAGCCACCGTTGCCGTTGTCGTCTTTGTATCGGTTGCACCGTCATCGTCCGTTACTGTTAGCGTCACCGTGTACGTTCCATCCTGCGCATACGCGTGTGCCGGACTTACTCCGGTAGCAGTGTTTCCATCGCCAAAGTCCCAGTCGTATGAAACTATGCTTCCATCCGTGTCATAAGAACCGGAACCGTCAAAGGTTATTGAAACTCCCTCTGTACCTGTATAAGGTCCGTTCGGGTCTGCAACTGGCGGCTCGTTTACTGGTGGCTCCTGGAAATAAGTATCTGTTGACCAGGTCCCGAAATCATAGTCCCCTGCTTCGGTTATAGTCTTTATATCACTGTTTCCATAGTATGTGGCTGTTGAGAGCGAGGCATCGTTCCACGCACGGCAGTAGATGACTGCGCCTGCTGCTACACTTGTGTCATGCTCAAACATCCCTTGATCCCAGAATGGCGGACCAACGCCTTCCCCGATTCGAATATCGCATATTAGCGAATCGTCACCGGTGGGGTTGCCGTTTTCGTCCGGTGGATTTATCACTCCATCTGGACCGGCATCAATCAACTGGACGAGGTCACTGGTTTCACTTCCATCTCCCAAAAGCGGAACGCCGCTTTCATCCATCACTCCTGTCGTTGAGCACACGGTAACCGGCAACGGTTGAGCAATTGCCAGAGATATGGACACTGCTATCACTAATACTGTCGCAACAACAATTTTCGCGTTCTCCCTTTTTTTCATTTTTTATCTCTCCCTCCTTTGTATTTCCACAATTATTGTGTAGATATGTTTCCCCTTAAAAAGCTTTCGGTATTATAGGCTTCATCCCAAAACTAAGGGATTTTCGGTAGTGTAACCTCGGGATTTTTACCAAAATCTTCTTTTATTATGGGGCGTGCATGAGAAATAAGGGTTATTTAAAACAAAAAAACTTTAACTATACAATATGGGGAAGCCAAAGAAGAGAGTTTCTCCCCGGATCGCAAACCGAGTGAATCGGGACTTTGAAAGGCTTATCTTCCTGTGCATACTCGGTGCAGTAAGAGCAGCAAGCGCCCCATGGGAATGCAATTTGCCTGAGATAATCCGAAGAGTTGTTATCTTAGTTTACATTGACTTTTGGGATGAAACCGGTTTTTGGTAGCCGTATATTTCAAAGGTTAGTTGTCAGGTATTAGTAGTCCTAAACCGCTAAACATCTAACCCTTACCATCTTCTGCGTTCTCCGTGAACTCTGCGGTTAATCTTTATCAGTATAGCTTGATAGCAGGTATCCAGTCATTATATCTCATGCCATTAACGTCCACGAACTCTGTGCAGGTGATAAATCCCGCGGGAGTTGAAAGGTTATCCGTATGGTGAACTTGCGGATAAGAGCCAGTGCGTATAGTGTAATTGTAAGTTTCATTGGCTAACAGGATGAAAGACGTATTGAAAGTTATGTTGTGCCAATCTTTCCTATACCCTTTCCAACTTGCGGTTACGT
>PIXU01000160.1 GCA_003601795.1 Candidatus Methanophagales archaeon | reverse complement strand
GCATGAGGTCGGTCCTGGAGATGATGCCTACCATCTGTCCATCTTCCATAACAATCAAGCGACCGATGTTTTTGCTGGACATTAACTTAAGAGCATCGGAGGCATCTGTATCCGCCCCGATTGAGATTACTTCTCTGTTCATAACCTCCTCGACCCTGGTAGTGTCGCGCTTTGAGGCGGGTATCTGTCGCACGTCTCCAAAGGTTATCACTCCAAGTACCGGAGAACTCTGCTCTTCTTGCACCGGATAGCCTATGTGTTTGGTTCTAAACATTACATCCACCAACTGATTGAGCGTCATGTCCGGAGGCACAGAGACAACATTCGGAACTGCGGTCATGACGTCCCGTGCCTTAACACCTTCCAGCGTGACCGAGATAATCGTTGCCTTCTCCTCCGCCGAAGCGCCAAAGTAGATGAAGATGGCTATGAATAGTAAAAACACGTTCAGTGTTAGTAACCCGAAAATCCCCAAAGCAAATGCAAAGCTCTCTCCCACTGCAACTGCTCTCTTTGTTGCTTCTATATATGACATACGCGTAGCGAACAAAGCACGCAATATCCTGCCGCCATCCATGGGAAACGCCGGAATAAGATTGAAGAGACCAAGTAGCACATTGTAAAATGCGATTATACTCACAACCAGGAGAGTCGCATCCTTGAATGTCGCTACGGGTGCTGTCAGGCTTACCGGACCGAAGATGTAGTAAATAACATAGCTAATGATGCCAATGCCCATGCTAAACGCGGGACCAGCAGCCGAAATTTTTGCTTCCTTTCCCGGATCTCTGGGTATCGCTTCCATCTGTGCCACGCCTCCGAGTACGAATAGGGTGATGCTCCGTATTTTTGTCCCATAATGCCTTGCAACAAAAGAATGACTGAGCTCATGAAAGAGTATGGTAGAGAAAAAAAGGACCGAGGCAATTGCGCCCAACAGGTACTTTAGCCATGTGGAAATGTTCATGCCACCGAAACCAATAATTATGCCAAGAGTTTTAATTCTAATATCGTTAACCGCAAATATCCAGATAAAAATTAGCAGTATTATAAGAAATGAGAAATGCAGCTTTATAGGTATTCCGCGGATACTGCCAATTCGATAAGACCACTTCATTTTAAGTTAATACCCCCAAAGATTTTAAATCAATAAAATGTTCGACAAGCTCCTTAATCCTTCTTATCTTCGCATCGCCCTTTATCCTCGCCTTCCCAAATACCTCATCCACCCTCTCCATTGTCGTGAGTGTGTCATCCGCAACCATGATAACCGGAATGCCCTTTTCTTCTGCTTTTCCAAGCATCGTTGCCGGTGGTTCTAAATGCCCGGTCAGCAAAAGACACTTTATATTCCCCGTTTCCAATGCGAGATTTTGCAAATCTGCACGGTCTCCTCCGGTTATCAGTGCCGCTTGCCTCACACGCCTGAAATATTTCAATGCCGCTGGCGGGGACATCGCACCTATCAAGAACTCTTCGATAATCTCATCTTTCTTCTCCGGCTTAACCAGCCATTCACCATTCAGTGCCTCACCGATTTCACTGACAAACAACCCGGCAAGTACCGGGTCGTAAGGCAGCGTACCAAGCATGTCTATTCTGTTCCTTTTTAAAAATCCTTCCGTAATATCCTTGACATACGCCTTCTTGTAGCCCGCGAGTTGATTGAACAGAACGAACTTAAGTCGCTCGCCAAAAAGTTCCCTCGCAGTAAGAATCCCGTCAAGGACGAAATCGCTCGTGTATTTCACCACCATGAGTGCCTCTAAATCCAGCGCCGATGAAACGTCCAGGTCACTGAGACCCATCGCTCTTCCAACTTTATACTCGACTGCGCCCTCCACAAGGACAACGTCCTTAGTCTCAGAGATCCTCTTATACGAACCTATAATTCTTTTCTTTAATGCTACGGGGTCCGCGGTACAAACAAATTCCACGTATGGTCTGTCAAGCTTGACCGGGCAAACGTCTTCAAGATTGTCCCCAGTATTCAACACGCTCGCCGTATTATACGCATCTTCATCAACCAATTCGTTGCTTATCCGGGTGGTACCCACGCCAAAAGGTTTAAAGTATCCGACTTTAAATCCTTTCTCTCGCAGTATCAGTCCCAGAGCTATTATTAACGCACTCTTTCCTGAATATTCTTCTATAGATGATACAAGCAGATTTTTCATCTTCTCTTCCCCGTAATCATTTTAAAATCTATTGCATAACAACCTTTACCATGCTCAAAGACCTTAATTGGATTTAAATCCGCTTCCAGTATCTCAGGGAAGTCCATACTTAGCTGCGAAACCCTGAGCAAAATATCCACCAGCGAATCTATATCTGACATCGGCTCCCCTCTTACACCCCTTAATATTCTATAAGCCTTAACACTTTTAATCATTTCTACTGCATCCTCCTCGCTCAATGGTGCAATCCTGAACGAAACGTCTTTGAAGACCTCCACATAAATCCCCCCGAGACCAAACATCATCAAAGGTCCAAAGTGCATGTCGCGTTTCATACCCACGATTACCTCTTTTCCGCCTTCTATCATCTGCTGAACAAGAACACCCTCTATTCGCCTTGCACTTGTGTATTTCTCAGCGCGGTGCAGGATTTCAAAGAATGTCTCTTTTACCTCTTCCCTTACCACGTTCAACTTTACACAACCCACGTCCGTTTTATGCACTATATCGGGGCAAATGATCTTCATACTCACGGGATAACCTATTCTATCAGCGATTTCAAGTGCTTCTGCCACCGTTTTCGCTTTACCATACGAGGGCACCGGTATTCCATACGTTTCGATCACTTTAAATCCATCAACACCTAAACCCGCTTTTCCCTCCCTTCTTTCCCTGAGTTCTATCAACTTCTCAATGGCTTTCCTATCAATTTTGAAGTAAGGCGGTGGAGCTGATATTTTCTCCTTGATCTCACTATATCGCTTGACTGCGTGGAGCACTTCTATCGCCCTTACAGGGTCGAAGTAGTTGGTGATACCTTCCTTTTTAAACCGCTCTACGGTTTTTGCAATCTTATCACCAGCCATAAACACGGGAACAATCGGCTTAGTTCCTGTCAATTCCAGAACATAATCCCCGGCTTTCTGGAAATTTATCTGTGCCGTGGGAGAAAGTATAGCGACTATTGCGCCGACGCTTTCATCGGCAGACACAAACCGAAGAGCAGAACCAAATTTATCTGAATCGGCATCCCCCATCACATCAACAGGATTATAAAAATTCGCAACGTGTAAATCACGGACTTTCTCCTTCGTCATCCTATCGAAAGAAGCAAGCTCAAGCCCATACTCTTCGATTGCATCGGCAGCCATAACTCCAGGTCCGCCAGAATTGGTGACTATTGCTATTCCGCCCTTTAAGTGACGAATTCGGGACAGGGTGAGTGAAAAGTCAAACAAATCATTAATCGAGTTCGCTTCAACCACGCCTGATTGTTGAAATGCCGCCCTGAAAGCTTCTACACTGCCCGCGATACTCCCGGTATGGCTCGAAGCGGCTTTCGCACCTGCTTCAGTCTTCCCGCTTTTCATCACTACCACCGGCTTGGTTCTCGTTGCCTCTCTCACAACATCCATAAACCGTCTCCCGTCTCTTATGTCCTCAAGATACATTGTTATCACCTCGGTTTCATTGTCCTCAGCTAGGTATTTTATAAAGTCACATTCGTCGAGAACCGCTTTGTTACCTAAGGAAACGATCTTACTGAATCCTACATTTGCTGCTTTTGCCCAGTCAATAACCGCTAATGCAAACGCCCCGGATTGACTTAAGAACGCAATATTACCCTCTGCCGGCATAACATTACCGAAAGTTGCATTTAACCCGGACTGCGTGTTTATTAGCCCCACACAGTTTGGACCTACGAGGTATAAGCCGTATTTAGCACTTATTCTAATAAGTTTGGATTCGAGCACGACTCGCCCTGCCTCTTTAAAGCCCGCGGAGATGACCACCACGTTCTTTATTCCTTTCATCCCGCATTGCTCAAGAACTTCGGGAACACCGGCAGCCGGAACTGCTATCACAGCTAAAGATACCGCTTCTTCAATTTGAAGAACTGAGGGGTAACATCGGACATCAAGAATTTTATCGTATTTGGGATTAACCGCATAAATCCTTTTTCCTTTTCCCTGAAACGAGAGTAGGTTCTTAAGAAGGGTATTTCCTACTTTCCCTTCTCTGGGTGTTGCCCCTACCACTGCTATTCCCTCAGGATTGAAAAACTGGTCAAGCATGGATATTTATAAGTTTGAATAACAAATTAGATAACATGATAGAATGGCGCACTGAACCTGTGCGTTTATGCCTGTATCCTTTTCTGTCTGCGGCGGCGGAATATGTAGAAGAGTCAGGAATTACGCTGGATAATTTGATTCACAGCGGTACTTTCAGACATGCAAGATCAAGAGGTAAAGAGAGGATAATAGAAGCGATAAAGGATGGAAAAATCCGAAAGCAAGTTATAATCAGCAATGCTCAGGCAGAGACGGAATTATTATCTTATCCTTTTGCCCGGATCCTTGTGTCGTGCATCGGAGATGAGCGTCTTGTCCGTAGATATGCACTGTCGGAGGCAAAAGCAGCATACGAAAAATTGTTAGAGAATTCCAGCACCGGTTCCAGCTCGAGCACTGATGTTATTTACGGAATGTCCGAAGAGTTTGGAGTACGAGTGGACTTCTTACCTGGGGAACGGGAGCAGGTTCGGATGCCTTTCGTTGATTATCTCCGATTCACTGTTAATCTGCGAGATAAAAGATGGAAACTGGTAAATCGTGGGTTAGAGAAGGGGGAGGTGAAACTCAGAAAGAGCGAATTTGTGCGTATCATTCAAGAGGCAGTGTATGAACGAATAAAGAAGGATCTGCCGTTGGATGTCCCTGCTGATATATGCAAGGCGATAAGAGGATACACAGAGGATATAAAAAAGGTGTTGGAGGAAATGCGAAAAAAGTTCGGTGACGCTGGTTTTGGTTTTGACTTTGAGTCTGGTTCGGGCTTCCTCGTGAAGGACCCAAGCTGTTTTCCTCCTTGTATAACCTACATTCTGAGCAACTTAAGAGAAGGAGTAAACGTTCCACACAGTGCAAGATTTGCGGTTACTGCTTTCTTGTTGAACGCAGGTTTAACCGAAGATGAGATAATAGAGATTTACAAGAACTCGCCTGATTTTGATGCGGATCGGACAAGATATCAGGTGGAGCATATAGCAGGGGATAAGAGTGGTGTTCGTTATACTGCACCGTCCTGCGCAACAAT
>PIXU01000159.1 GCA_003601795.1 Candidatus Methanophagales archaeon | reverse complement strand
TCTGAACACCCCTATTTCCGAATGTCATGATAGTTTAATAGCGGGAATCCAGTCATAATAAACTTTCCCGTTCGCATCTGTAAATTTGGTGCAGTTTATCCAGCCATTCTTTGTTGGCAGTGCATCAGTATGGTGAATCTGTGGATACGAGCCTGTACGGATGGTGTAGTTGTAAGTTTTACTGGGTAAAAGAACAACGGTCTTGTCGAAGGTGATGTTATGCCAGTCGCTTGCGTAACCTTCCCAGGTTGCGGTTGCGTTCCATGTTTTGTTCCATATACGAGCATATTCGGTATGACCGCCGGTGCCCGCACATGGGTAAGTGTAAAGCTTTGTGGCAATAATTGTTTGGTTTGGCGCTATTGTGCCGTTGTGCGTGCCTGAGATTGAAGGATATGGATTGGATGGTGAGCCTGTGTCAAATCCTGTTGATAGAGGATAAACGGTTATTGTTTTTGTTGTTGAATTTGCTGCTCCGTCATTGTCTGTTACGGTGAGGTTTATACTGTAATTTCGTGCTTCCGTGTAGGAGTGGGTTATAATTGTGTCTGGTGTACTCGTAATATTTCCGTCACCGAAGTTCCATTCATATTTTACGATGGTTCCATCTTTGTCTGTTGAATTAGAAGCGTTGAATGTTATTGTTTCATTTACAACAGGATTCGATGGCAAATAGAAGAATGATGCAACAGGGTTATTATTTATGGAAATTTTACAATCATTGTCAATTTTAAAACTAACTCTTCGACCCTCAAAATCGAAGTCCGTGCCATACAAACCCTCATCGTCTAATCGGAGCTTTGAATAAGAAGTTTCTACGAATTCGTATAATGGCTCATCCTCACTCTTCACACCTAACTCGTCAATACCTTTGGTAGTTTTTGCTTCACGAATTTCTAATTTATCATCACGTAGGTCAAAAAAGATTTCTCCATCCTTATTGACTTTATAATCAACTTGTTCATCAATAGAAATAGTTCCATAGGGTGGGTTCTCTAAAACTCCTGCACCATATAAATAGCTGTTATCTATGGTGAAATAGCTATCTGGAATCTCTGAAGAGGTTGCTATTACGAAATCGTACTTACATATATCCGGAATATCAGGAGAGGGTTTAAAAACAGGGTGACCATACTCATCAGCATACTCCCAATAAACACTACAATCTATCGTACCCTCTGCTGCAACCATCTGCATCTTCTTCCAATCATGAGTATAAATAGGAGAACCGATATTCTTTATTTCAACTGCCTTGCTAAACGAATAAAGAGTGCTGCCTGCTTTTACACTGCAGGAAGTCGCTGCTATCCAGCATTCAATGGGCATTGCTATAACTTCACTAGGACCTGCTTCTGGGACTACGCAAGCAGCTGAGGATACAACGCAGATAATCCCTGAACCGACACCGATTGTGCTGACCGCTGCACCTTTATAATCTTCTTCTGAGAGGTCATAAAGGATACACGTTGTGCCTAACTCTGGTGAAATTTCTCCTGCTACGGTACATGCTCCTGCTTTGTATAATTTTTCTGGATTAACATTCACACTTAAAGGCGGGTGAACCTTCTCATCCGTTGGGAATTGATCTATCATTATTTTTCCCGCAGCAATATCATAAGTAGCGTCTAATCCCGGGATTTCAATAACATCATCTTTATTTTCTGTATAGATGAACACGGTATGGTCTTTACCAAAATTATCAATATCTTCTTTAACCTTGGCGTTCAGTTCATTATCGAAGGTGTTTTTTGTTAAAGCTAACACATCATAGGCGTTAATATTTACTGTTCCATCATTTATTTCGCCGGCAGAGTGAACATCAGCAGATATGTATGGAGCAGGTTTGTACAAAGAAGAGAAATCTACCTCTTTTGTAGGATTATCGGGGTCTGTTACAGTATCTTCTATAATTAGAAGATTTACAACGGTGTTATCCACATTCACTGTGATTTCATCAGAACACGAGGAAGAGCCATATCCTATCACTTTTATTGTGTGTTTGCCGTTTGACGTTGTTGTTGAATCCCAAGAATAGTTGCTCAAAGGTTTTGTGGGATTGTTATCTGTGTGGATTGGGTTACCGTCTATGTAATATTCAATTTTATCAATATTCTCAGATGCATTAACCTCGATTTTCACCGTAGAGCCAAAGACTATGCTTCCATCCGGTGGAGATGAAATATCAATTAATAGTTCAGTTGGTGTAATAATGTAATTCTCAAATCTCTCCATCAGTGGATAATTGTCTTTATCGGAATAACCTATATTATAAGGAGTATCGCCAATTCCATCTTTGTTATCATCCGGTCCATCGTAATCATCCCAGTAGTTTCCAAGGTAGTTTGTGTAGGTGTTGCCGTTGTATTTGTAGGTTATTCTCTCAGTGGAGTTCCAGATGTTGGTTGATAAGCGAGAGTAAATATTGTCAGCATTATTTATAAAATCGTTTAGATACATTTTGTTATACGCAACGCCATCCAAATAGATGCCAACTTGGTTGTTCAATATTATGTTATTGATAAGTGCGTTATCGTTGGCATCATTATACAAGTGTATGCCACACTCATTGTTTGATAAGATGTTGCTGATAACTCTATTGTTACTACAATTATAGAAAAAAAAGTAGATACCACACTCTGTGTTGTTCGATAGTATGTTCTGGATAAGTATGTTATTGCTTGAACTCTCCAGATAAATGCCATATCTCTGATTTGATACGATGTTACTAGATATGATAGTATTATTCAAGTAGCCTACGTAAATACCTTTACATAAGTTATTCGATATAAAGTTGTTAATTATGATATTATTGCTCAAAACTATCGTCAAATCTGGAGAAAATATCGAGATACCTTCTCTATTCAATGAAACAGTGTTGTTAGTTATGGTATTGTTGCTCGCCCACTCCAGCATTATACCATTGTACTCATTGCTCGAGACGACATTGTTGACAAGTGTGTTATTATCGCTTCCTTGCCATAAGCTAATACCATATTTGTTCGAATTTACAGTATTATTCGTAATCATATTGTTGCTTGAACGATGTAAGTAAACACCTTTCCAGTTATTCAGGGCGAGGTTATTTGAAATATTGCAGTAATTGGCACGGTAAAGTTTTATTCCGTAACTCGCATCTTTCACCGTAAATCCACTTATACTCACATAATCCGTCGTCACCTCAAACACATGGTCATCTGGATTCTTAGCCTGAACAATCGTATCCTCAGGATTTCCAGAGGTTGATTTTATCGTTAAAGACTTGTTAACATCCACATTCTCGGTATAGGTCCCAGGATCAACGGTAATCGTATGCCCATCCTTCGTATCATTATCATCTATTGCAGCCTGAATCGTTGCGAAATCTTCACCTGTGTTGAGGTTGTGGACTGAGAGTTCTGTTGGTTCTTCTCCTTTCACTTTTATCAGCCAGGCATCAAACTCACCAGCACTGTAAGAGTATGTCCCGCCAGCGATGATATACCCGCCATCCGCTGTCTGCCGGACCGAGCAGCTCCCATCCCGACCTGACCCGCCAAAAGTCTTAGTCCATTCTTCATTGCCTTTTGAATCCGTCTTTATCAGCCAGGCATCAGACTCACCAGCACTGTAAGAGTATGTCCAGCCAGCGACGATGTACCCGCCATCTGATGTCTGCTGGACTGAGTGGCCCCAATCCCAATCTGACCCGCCAGAAGTCCTGTTCCATTCCTCTTCAGGAGGATTTGCTGAGGTATGAACAATGCGAGCTCTTCTAATGCTCTCAGGGGCATGTGAATGAAAAAGATGATGATGCGTTGTGTTTTCGTAAGAAGGCGCCACTGCCTCATCCCCCGCCGCCGCATGAACCGATTCCCCTCCTCCCACATGCCATCTTGCAGACGCCGCACCCGCGAAAGCACTAAATAGCACAAATGCCACACACATTCCAAACACGAGATGTTTTCTATTCCATCTCATCTCTATCCCCCTCATCTCGTGGATGTATTATTTATCACTCTCCTTGAACTTTTTAACTATTCCTTCCAACGCCCCTCCCCCTCGCTCCTTCTCCTCGTTTTACTTCTGCTACTTTTCCCTCTATTTCCTTTCCTATTCAGTTTCTTCACCTTTGCCATAAACATCCCTCAATGCATTCTTCACTTCTCCCACTTCCTCT
>PIXU01000158.1 GCA_003601795.1 Candidatus Methanophagales archaeon | reverse complement strand
GAGAGGTCTGAAGTTAGAGGAGCATGGTAGTTTGTGGGCTTTCATCAATTTACTTGCAACGGAGAGCAAGGACCGCGACATTATTGGATTGTTTCATGTAGCAAATGGGCTGCATAAAAACTTCTATGAGAATGAAATGCCCAGAGAGGCGGTAGAGGTATCAGCAGAAGATATTGAGAAGTTAATAGAAAAATTGAGGAGGATTTCGTGATGGAGGGAAATGAAGAAACAATTTGCAACGCTGGCATTCATAAGTGTTGGATGTGCATCCGCAGCGACGGTTTATGTGCCTGACGATCACGAAAGGATTCAATGGGCGGTGGATAATGCTTCCGTTGGAGACACAATTTGAAAGAGATGGATGTAAAATAAGGGAGGAAAGTTAACATGGCATCTGAAGTTGACATACGAAAGATAGGAGAGAGAGTGCCAAGGGTTTTCATAAGTTCAAGACTTGAAGAATTAAAAGAAGAAAGAATAGCGGTAGAAGAAGCAGTTAAGGAATTATGGAATAACGAGGATATATTATACAAAACGTGGAGGTGGGAAACAGCCTCAAAAGATACGCCGAGTGGATACTCTCCTGACGAAGTTCAATCAAAAGAACTCAGAAAGAGCGATGTGTATCTCTTAATCCTTGGAGCCGAGTACGGACATCAAGAGGGAATCTCCCCAACGCACAAAGAATATGAAGAAGCTCTTTTTGAATTTGATAAGGACTGCATTCTGGTCTATGTCAAAAATGATGAAGATACAGTAAGGAAAAGAGAAGAACGATTAAAGAAGTTATTAGAGAAGATAAAACATGAAGTTACTTATAAAGATTTTAAAGATGCAGAAGAGCTTAAAGCACACGTTAAAGATAGATTAAGAGCTTTATGGCATGAGAAGTTCAAGGGAAAGGGTAAGGAATTTGAGAAGAGTGGAATACTTGCGAAGTTCGGCGGGGAAAAAGTACTTAGAAAAGAGAGGAGCCTAAAGTCAGAAATTTTTCGCCAGCAAGGCCCCCTCTGGATAGACTTCCAGGAGAAGAAAGTAGCTACTGATGTATTTAAAACACTATCAACAGAGCAAGGTGAAGAAGTTGCGTTTGAAGAACTGTTAAACGCTCAATATGCTCTGTTATTAGCACCACCAGCTTCGGGAAAAAGCGTTTTACTTAGATATATTTGCTACGAATTGTGCAAACAAGAGAAAAAAGTTCTTTTTATCGAATTGAAAAGCAAATATCAAAAATCAGTGGTTGAGAAAATTATTGAGGATAGTAAAACAGGTAAAATAGAATGGTCAGCGCTTGAAAATGATATTTATTTTTTAATAGACGATGTTCATCTTGACCCAAACCTGAGCATCGAATTTTTTGAGATGCTCAACTACCACATGGACAACCCACATATTGTCATGGCTGGGCGTGATATTTCTAGTCATGATTTAGATTCATTAAAAAGGGAAGTCAGAAAAATGGATGGCTTAGAGGTCAAATTAGATGCAAATGTTCTGTCACAATCAATCTATCAGCACTTCATAGAGATATGGAACAAAGAAAACAGCGGTGATCTAAAAGTTCAGTACGATGACGTGTCCCATTATGCCTCTGACCTATGGTTTTTTGCAAGAGCGTTGCAAGCCTATGCTAAAGGAAAAAGAGACGAAAAGGGAATTTTTGAAAATCTACGTGAAGATACATTATATTATCATGAAAAAGCTCCTTGTGTTCTGTTAGCCTTGGCAAACTTTTATGCCTTTGAGTTACCAGTAGACGAACTCAAATTCAAGGAAATACTATTAAAAAATGGGCTAAAATCTTTTTTAGAGGTTGATTATGATGAACTTTTAAATATTCTTATTAAGAACGGAGTAGTTCTTAGAGAAATGGGGTATTTGTGGCTTCCACACTCGTCTCTTGCTAATCTTTATATAAAAAGCTCTGATCTCACATCGTTTGGCTCACAAATTATTGACCATTTTGGGAGATTTGGAAATAAATGGCGAGAAAATCTTATTCGGCAATATCTACTTTCCGAACCTATAAATTCAGGAGATTTTGCGATAGCTTTTGGTAGTGCTGAATATTACGAAGATGAATTGGCTCAAGCTATAATGAAATCACCAGAAATGGATAGTCTATGGGTTAATGCAATACGAGATATTAAAATAGATGACCGCAAAAGGAGAAAAAATCTTGGTTGGGCATCCTTACCAATTAGACAAATTGCTCGTTATGACATGGAACGTGCAAGAAGAATTGCAGAACGAATATCTTATGATGAGTGGTATCAACGGTTTATAGAAGAAAATGACTTAGGAGAAATAGGTCTTACAATTTTAAGGCTTACAGGCACTTACCCAAGATTGAAAGAAATTATCGGCGACGAAAAGTTTATCAAAGTTACAACAGCCAAGATAAAAAATATTGGGGATTTCAATCTTCCAATCGCCATTCTTATTATTGCACTTAAGCTCTCCCATTGTGAGCGAGATATTTTAGACCGATACGTAAGTGCAGTGAATCTGCCCGATATGACCAAACTTAAAGATTTATTCAGTCGAATGGAGACATTAACAGATAAAGCAATGATTTTAGCTGCTGTCCACGTATTGAATAACGAACTCGGAGACAGAATGTATAAAGAAGCTAAAAAATATTTTGAAGATAGTGTTCAGCAACTAAACTGTGAAGATAAAACCATTTTCAATGACGTTGGAAAGGCGATATTTTATATCGCTACTTTTAATCAGGATTTTGCTGAAGAACTTATAGCTCAAGTTAACCCGAGGGATATAGAAAATAATATGAGACGTTATGTTGGTAGAATATATATACCCGGGATTTCTATCTTAAGATGAGTAGGAAAATAATATTTGCCGACGGCGATGCTTATTCTTTTGTTCATATTCTCGGCATCCGCGCAGCTTGCGGACTCGCCCTGGCGATGTCCCATCACGATTTGAACCATACCGGAACCTTATCCTGGTGCGCAGACGGGTGTGGAGAAGTGGAATTTACGAGTGGTGGTGAGATTGTATCTTCTTCTACCGCGATCGGCTCGGATGGAACGATTTGTGTTCCACCAAATTTTGTGCAGATACCTATTGCTCTCCTTTTAGAATCAATTCTATCTCCTTCCTTTTTCTTGGATTGAGTGATACTTCCATACCATAACTCGTTGGCTTTACGAGTAACGTTCCTTTTTTGATCAAATCTTTTGTGACGTTCTTCACTTCTTTATGCAAATGGCTGGGAAATCCTTTGTG
>PIXU01000157.1 GCA_003601795.1 Candidatus Methanophagales archaeon | reverse complement strand
TCTCCATGCTTATTTTCGGGATAGGGATGACGAGAAGGATGAATCTCAAATCGCCGGAAACAATAGATACAACGATGTATTTGTATGAGCCAGTAGCACCTTTGACGCCATTTGTATAGTCATGGATCCACAGATTCTTTATCTTCCCGTAGAATGGCTCATAGGTCTCATCCTATAATGAATTACCTCCTTCTTATCTGCCTCTTCACAGCCTTCCTGTATTACCGCAGTATCAAGCCCAGGCTGGCACACTCGGATGCCAAAAAGCGTGTCTGCGTCTGGCAATCCCGGGTCAAGACCGCAAACTGTCCCAACATAATCCTTCGCCTGCGCTGCGTTCATCAGAAGTTGCACGAATGTCCATGCAGCGTAGTTTGCCCCCGATGCTGGATGATCTTCGTTGAATAGCCAGTGGAACAACAAAGATACCAGAAAATCCCTTACTGAATATACTCTTAGATCTTCATCTTTATGCGCAATATAAATACTGCGCAATACCGTTATCCGTTATTATACAGAATGATTAATAAGGTCTTTCAGAAATATTGAATTAGTAGATAGCTTTATATATTATGAATGAACTAAAACAGCATCATGCAGATTCTGAGACACCGTGCACTCCTCACATGGCTGAAGAAAGGGGTTAGAAATGGCAACTGGAGAAAACTGAACAGGCTCGATCGTGCGTTATACAGGGCGGCGATGTGGTATGCCAAACGCGGTGGAAGCATAGTGGATGGAAAGCTTGTGGAGAAGCTTTTGGGGGTTATTGAAAGGTTAAAGGAGACGAAGGGCATGCGGATATTTAAAAGGGGATTTGAAAAGGCGGTTGAGTTGCTGGAGAAAGGAGAGGAAAAAGGTGTGTTTGCATGGGCGCCTTCGTTAAAGTGCTGGCTGAAAGAGCCGGATTATATATTCTGGCTGGGGACGGTGCGGTGAGAAAAACCACGAGATTTCACAAGATTGACACAAAAACAGAAAATAGGGAACAGAAAGCAAATTGTGCTATCTTTAATAGAGAAGATAAATATAAGTTTTAAATAAGGTAGTATATTATCAGGTGGTGAGGATGAAATCGGCTGTGATAGAGAAGTTTCCATTATTTGAGAAATATGAAGAGAAGGAGAATTTTTTTTGGTAGTGGGGATGCTTTTACGAGGCAAATAACGCTTGCAAAGGCAGCGGGACTCCTTGGAATGAGAAGGGACGATTTTTCCAAGTTGCTAAAACTTGTTGGTCTTGAATATTCATATTTGAGTGAAGAAGAGATAGAACAAGAAAAGAAAATTTCGGAGACATTATGATTTTCTGGATTACAAAAGATTTGTTTTCAAAAGCATTTGAAGGTTTATAGTATGGAACAGAAAATGGACTGCAATAAAACTCTTTTGCTTCGCAAATTTGATGGGCGATAAGGGTGAGTTCCAGTGGTATCAAGTGGTAGATAGAGGATAGAGAAATGAAGGAAAAAGAAAAAAGAGAAGATGTGGACGAGGTAGCCTGGCTTACCAAGGGATTAGAAGGATGGGGTCTGGAGTTTGGATGGGGAACAAGATTACTGAATAAGCTGGGGAGTCGAACAATGAGTATGATTATAGCGGCGATGCCGGCGCACAATGAGGATGAATGTATTAGCCAAGGTGGTGCTGGGTGCGAAAAAGCATGTGGATAAGGTTGTCATGGTGGACGATGGCAGTACCGATGCGACACTGGAAATCGCGGAGGCATTGGGCGCGCTGGTTGTGCGGCACGATGAGAACAGAGGTTACGGCGCTACCCTAAGAACCTGCTTTGAGACCGCAAGGGAGCATGACCCAGCTTACATTCCTGTGTTTATCAATCAAACTTTAGGAAAGTTTGATCAAAATGCTTCGCAATCAAACTTTAAAAAGTTTGAAATATAGAATTGTGGGAATGAAAGTGTTGATTTTTCACACGACTTGCAGGCAATATAAAAACAACGGATTCACAAAGCGGCTACCGGGCTTATAGCAGAAGAGCGATAGAGAAGATAAGAATAACGAATCCTGATATGGGTGCGGGTTCGGAGATATTAATACAGGCAAAGAATCACAATTTGAAGATAGTGGAGATACCGATAACCGTGAGATATGACATTAAAAACACATCATCAAAGAATCCCTGGAGGCATGGATTCGGCGTGCTGATAGATTTACTAAGAGATTTTGAATATAAGCGTCCGTTACATGTCTTTGGAGGAATTGGAATTATAACATTGGGTATCGGGATTGGAATTGGCTGGTGGGTTATAAAGAGTTATACTGCAAGTGGCTTTTTGCCATTAGGACCTACATTGCTCATGATTTTAATATTTATTATTGGAATATTCACAACCTTTACGGGGATCATTTTACATTCAATAGCGCAGTTATTTGACAGACTAAAAACCAAGGAAGAATAATATCGTTTAACTTAATGAAACAAAATATTCCTAACTGTTCCAAATTTAAAATTCTTCAGCAAGCTCTCAACCTTCTTAAGTGCCGAGTTTATTCCATAATACGTTATTTGTCCATGAGGAAATGGAAGTTTTATTCTCGGCGTCTTTTCATAAGTTTCCCACGGATGCACATAGATAATAGCAGGTCTCTTCTCTTTGTTTATCTTTTTAATTGCCAATATAATAAACTGTGGAGGGAATAGCCTTAAATAAGCACCACCGGCAACTGGAATTTTGACACCGGCAAATTTGACAACGGAAAGTGGAAACTCGATTATTTTTCTATTTTTATCATCAGACTCCTTGGTTATATCCTCCTTAGATGGTGAATATGGATACAAAGGTGCATTACGAATGCCATACAATGATTTCTTCCTAAATCTGAGTGGAAACACACTTGAATCATATTTATATCCTAAATTCTCCAGGATGTCTAACGCCCATATAGTGTCCTGGTCTATAGAATAAGATGGCGCTCGAAAACCAATGATTTTCTCTTTAATAAGGGATTCTAATATGGTCGTGGATTTTCTTATATCCTCTTCAAACTTTTCTTTGCCCAGTTCATGGAGACGTTTATGCGAATACCCATGCGATGCAACCTCATGCCCTTCTTCGTATATTTTTTCTATCAGTTCTGGATGTCTCTCTGCTACTTCTCCAACTACAAAGAACGTTGCACTAACGTTATATTTGTTAAGCAGTTGCAATAATGGTTTTACGGCATCTTCAACCTGATCTTTCCTCAGATGAGCAGGAACGAATTTAGTAACAAACTCGGGATGATACCAGTCTTCAAGGTCTACTGTGAATGCATTTTGCATGTTTCTTTGACACCTCACCAAACATATAAATATCAGCCTTTCTTTATGTATAAATATAACAAGATGCAATTTGAAGTTCAGCAGTTAGATAAAAACGATTATAATAGGTGGAACGATTTCCTCAAAACCCACAAGAATGCCACGATATTCCATACCATTGAATGGAAGAACGTGCTTGAAGAAACATTTGGATACAAACCAGAATATTTAGTAGTGAAGAATTCAGAGGGAAAAATAGTAGGCATATCACCTGCATTTTCTGTGAAAACTCTGTTTGGAAAAGTTA
>PIXU01000156.1 GCA_003601795.1 Candidatus Methanophagales archaeon | reverse complement strand
TGGAAACGGATGCGACGTGAACCACCGCTGGGTCGTATGTAACGCTTATCATGCCTGTGCCATAATTTTCCACGTTACTGATTAAGATAGGTGCGGTTACCGTTTCACCGGGTGCCGAAGAGAGGTTTTACCATAGAAACAGTAGCTGTGGCTGATGTCTGCGTAATCGTTAATAATAACAATATCAATAAAAAGCAAGCTTTACAGCCAGAACAGTTCTAAGGAGATAGTCTGATAGCAGGTATCCAATCGTTATATTCCCTCCCATTGGCATCTATGAATTTATCACAGGTAATTGTTCCTCCTGTTACTTCTTTACTGCTTGCATGGATTATCTGCGGATAAGAGCCCGTTATTATGGTGTAGTTATACGTATGGTTGGCTAACAATGTGAATTGCTGTGGGAAAGTTATGTTATGATAGTCGCCCTGGTAGCCGTTCCAGGTGGCGTTGATGTAAAACGTTTCATTATACAACTCAACGTATTCGCTGTGCCCTCCTGTTCCTTTGCAGGGATATGTATACATTTTATTTACAATTATCGTCTGATTTAGATTTATTGTTCCTCTATGCGTTCCAGATATACTTGGATAAGTGCCTTTGCCCGTGTCAAACAGGCCGGCGGTTGTAAATTGCCATGAGAAATCATCGCTTGGCGAGCCTTCAACAATCCCATTTCCATTTCCATCCAGGCAGTTACCCGCGGAATCTTTTGCATTGCTTTTAATACTTACAGTATATTCTGTATTATATGCAAGATAACCAAGTATAAATTTCATTGTATTCCCTTCCCAGCTAAACGAGCCATCGGCATTGGGAATGATAGAGAATGCTTCTTCTACTGATGTCTTATTCATTTCCTCGTTGAATGTTACCATTATTATCGTTTTTACGGGGACAATTGATTCTGTTGGTGACCAATCGATCACTTGTGGAGGTATTGTGTCAATTGCAAAACAAACTGAGCTATATCCGGTATTATTGGCTGCATCGGTCGCATATAGCCAGAGCGCATGCAGTCCCTCACTAAGATTAATCAGTGTGGTGTTTCCCCGAATCGTAATATTCTCCTTTCCATCCAGGGAGTATCCAACCCATGCTACTGGCTCGCTGACTGTGTAATTTAGGTCAATTGAATCAGTCGCATAGGTCTTGTTGGTTGGGGATAGTATGCTTATTATTGGAGGCTCCAAGTCAAGAGTAAAATCCCAGGCGAAATCGAGCGTGTTGTTCGCGGTATCGTTTGCAATTATTCTGACTGTGATTGAATCCTGGTCATGGAAAGGGAACTCAGTCTGGTATGAAACCCGGTATCCGTTGGTTATCTCCTCTATTTCTGAGACCACGAGATACTCTTTCACATATAGTTTTATACTGCTTGGGTCTACGCCGTGTTCATCGGTGACGTTAACGGATATGAGAGGCATGGGATTGTTTATAACGCCCGTGGGGGACTCATTTGAGTGCTTTGGGGGTTCTCCATCAACGGAGAAGTTCCATGTGAAGTCGAGAACGTTCCCAACTTTATCCTTTGCGATTATCCTGACCGTGATTATTTCGCCATTGCTATACGGCTGCTCAGTTTGATAATGAACCCGATAGCCATGGTCTATTCTGGTCTTCTTTGAGAGAACGTGGAAGCCCTCCACATACATTTTTATGCTGTTTTCCTCTATATCGCTGACATCAGTCACATCCACGGATATGAGCGGTGCTATTTCTCCGATAAAAGAAGCGGGAGTTTCGTTTGAGTGCGAAGGCGGTGTGGCGTCAACAATTATAGTCATCGTGTTATCATAAACAAGTGGGTTAACCCCATCGTCCATTGTTACGTTTGTATAATATAATCCATCAGGAACGACAGTTCCATTGGTGTACTTGCCATTCCATACGATAGATTCGGGGTCTTCAACGGAATCGTTGCTGTATAATTCTGTAACGAAGTTATGATTGGCGTCTTCAATGCTGATGGTAGCGGCTACGGGTTTAGAGAAAGCAACGTCAATAACAGTGTAGTCGAGGAAACCGTCGCCATTAGGAGAGATAGTTGTGTTTGATATGCTATGGCTAATGATGCGGGGTAAAGGGATACCCACTTCCATTGTTCCATTTTCAATAGTGGTTGTGATTTCGTGGGCGAACGGGTCGCTCAGTAATACGTCACTAAAATTTAAGTGGCTTATTCCAGAATCCGCAGTCACAATAAACGTTATAGAAGCTAATGTTCCGGGATTCGTGACCCCATAGTCCACGCCTGTTCTGAACTCGCCATAGCTGATTTTTCCAACTGTATTGTTAATGCTATTTAGAAGAACGGTAGTGGTTACGCCGTCCTGGCTTAGAAATTCCCCTTTTGTCTGTGAGGTTGCATTCAACACGCTGGTGTTGAAATATAATTCATATTGAGCGGCGGATATTTCGTTAGTTCCGGGGTCTATGGATATATTGATGGTGAAGGTTTCACCTTGAGGGACTTTTTGGTAAGATGGCTCAACACTTATTACAGCAGGCATTGCTCCGGCTGTTCCGACCTGTACACTAATAAAAAAGAGAAACAGTGAGAGGTAGATTACTGTTGCGAAAATTGCTTTTGTTTCCATTGTTAATAATATAATCTGATAGCAGGTATCCAATCATTGTATATCCTCCCATTGGCATCTATGAATTTATCACAGGTAATTGTTCCTCCTGTTACTTCTTTACTACTTGCATGGATTATCTGCGGATAAGAGCCAGTTATGATTTCATAATGGTAGGTTTCGCCGGCTTTTAGTATGAAACTCTTGTTGAAAGAAATGTTATGCCAATCTCCTTTGTAGCCATTCCAGCTCGCACTTACATTCAAAGTTGAGTTCCATATCTTTACGTATTCCACATGCCCGCCTGTTCCCGTGCAGGGATAAGTGTACATTTTACGCACCACAATATCCTCATCTGGAATTATCTCTCCTTTATGCGTGCCGGAAATACTGGGGTATGTTCCTTTGCCAGTGTCAAATACCAACTTTTCTGAGATAGTTATTACGATATCCTGTTCAAAGCCGCCGTTATTCATTTCTTCTTCTGTAACCGTGTGATTGAACTCAGTGATGTTGCCATTGCTTGCGCGGAAGTGGAGAACGTTCCCCTCACTCACATTCGCTGAACTTGTTACAACTTGATAGTAGTTTGAACTCGCATTCGTCTCTGCTGTGAATACCTCTGTGGTGTTCAGGTTCGTTATCGTCACG
>PIXU01000155.1 GCA_003601795.1 Candidatus Methanophagales archaeon | reverse complement strand
GGAAAGAACTTTAAATTTATCTGGTTGCCGAGATATTCGCCTGAGATGAGCCCCATCGAGCAACTATGGAAACCTTTTGGGAGGAATGTCCACAGCAAGATAATTAATGCAAAAAGTGGGTTGGTATCCGTTGTCAAGCATGAATTAAATGTCATGTCACAATCAGCGAAGGGTCTCCTGGCTAAATATTTCCCAATAATGTTCGGGTAGAAGGAAGGTGAATGACTATATATGAGTTGTGAGTTGTCGGGTGTGTTTCGGGTGTGAACATCTTTTTATTTATATGAGGAGAACAAAATAGAAAATGGTGAAGTGAGATGCCACCGGAATATGCGAAGGAGGAATATGAAAAACTGAGAGGAGAACTTAAAGAGGAGTTTGGAAAGCTTAGAGAGGAATACAACGAGAAGCTGTTCAAGCTGAAAAAGCAAAATCAAGAAGAGAGGGCGCGCGAAGAAGAGAGGGCAAAAGTAACGGAAAAGATGCTCAGCAGGCTCTGGATGGAACGAGTCGTTTATATAAGTATAATCATTGGCGCGGTCTCCATCCTCGTAACCATTATCATGATGATGCCATAACCATTTGACCAGCATCTCGCATCTTGTATCGTGCTTCTTTATAACTTGTCGAAGTCAAAGAGAAAGTATTTATATATGCATGATTAATATTGTTATAGGTGATAGAAATGGCGGAATTGGTGATTAAGATACCAGACCGATTTAAGGTGGACATGTCTGATTTGGCGAAGGGCGTGGAGGAGTTCGTAAAATTGAGACTGGCAAGGGATTTAATGCTTGAGAGGCTTGATGAATTGCTCAAACACAGCGAACTGACGGATGAAGAGTGCATAGAACTTGGAAGGATGGTGAAGAAGGGGAGGTTTGAAAAGCTGAGAAAGATGGGTTTTGTGTAAATGAAATTGGTAGTGGATACAAACGTATTGTTCTCCTTCTTTAAGAAGGAATCTAAAACGAGAAAATTAATATCGAATTTCGAAATATTGGAACCGATTACACCTTCTTTTTGCATAGACGAACTGAATGAGCATAAAGAACTTATCAGTGAGAAATCCAGGTTATCTGACGAGGAATTTGAAGAAACCTTGGATGATTTGCTGATATTTGTTAAAGTATTCACACTTTCTGAATACAGGGATTTTCTATCAGATGCGAAGACCCTTTCACCCGATCCTGATGACATTGATTTATTTGCCCTGGCATTGAAACTCGATTGCCCAATCTGGTCTAATGAAAAGGCGTTCAAGAAACAGTCCAAAGTCAAGGTATTCTCCACAAAAGATTTGATTGCATTTTTATCCGAGACAAGACCATAGCCTGAATTGGTATTTGGTTGCCGGATGCCGGATACATGATACAGGAACAGGTTTGACCTGCATCTTCACAGCTTGTCAAAGCCAAAGTCGAAGAGAAAGTATTATACAGACGGGATGGAAATGCTTAAATTAAACCACGAGATTGCAGAGATTCTTTTAGCACCGATACAAGATGCAGGTCAGGGGATAGAAGTCACCTTTTCAATTAGACTGAGCGTTGGGCTAACAGAAAAAAGATATCCGAATAAACGAAGTTAAACAAGTCCAACACCTTTTTATACCCGGGAATCAATGATAAGATAGTAAGTGAGATGCAGAAAACAATTGAGGTTGTGTATGAGAAGGGAGTGTTTAAGCCGTTAGAAAAGGTGGAAATACCAGAAGGAGCGAAGAGGAGAATAAGGATAGAAGAGGGGCATTTTGATTTTGAAAAGTTCTTCGGGATTTTCAAGGATAAGGAAATCTCAGTTGAGGAAGAGAGAGATTTAATGATTAGTGAGCGAGCATGAACGTATTTTTGGATACTTCGTTCTTTGTCGATTTTTTTAGAGGAAAACAAGAAGCAAAAGAGATTTATGAGCAAATAGTTTCAGAAGAACTTTACACTTCCATGAACGTACTTGAGGAAACAACTTATATTTTGATGAAACTCAAAGCATCAGATTTAACGGGAATAAAAAAGCACCATGATTTGTTAAAAGAGCTAAAGAAAAATGAAAAGGTGTATAGAGATTGTTTTAATCTATCTAAGGATTTTTTCTCCTCTCTATTAAAGTGGAATGTTAAAGTTCTTCCTATAACCCTTTCTTGGGACGACGTGCTGAAAGTTATGGAGAAATATCGCTTATTGCCAAACGATGCTCTAATCGCAGCAACCTGCAAACATCACGGAATCAGTAAAATCGCCACCTTCGACCCGGACTTCAAAAGAGTTGACTTTTTAGAGATAATTACGCGGGAATAAAAAATATGAGAAATTCTGGGGATAAGGGCAAGGTAGATTCGCACCATGCATCAAACTTTGGGAAAGTTTGGTCAAAACCGCAAGGGGCATAGTTCCTCGCATTTCTCCTCATTTTCACCTCCTTTTTCTTTCTTCTCCCCCTTCCCGATATACACCACGCCGTATACACCACGCGCCGCGGAACCGCCGCCATCGCTACGGTCGCACCCCGAAAAGGCACTGCATACATGGCTCCTTTACCGATTTCAAGCTCTCTGGTTCGTTATTCATGTCTTCGTCACGCCAGAAAATCTGAAAGAAGTATGATTACACACGAGATTGCATAGATTGCAAAAAGGTTTGCATCAAAGTCAGGTTCTTTTCTTTCTGTCATAACCACAGGATTACGCGGATTTTCACGTGAAAACGATGATAGTGATATTTTTTGACGCGTAAAACCTCACCAGACTCGAAGTCGAAGAGAGGTATTTATATACTCGGAGTCAATAACATTATAGGTGATAGAAATGGCTGAATTAGTGATTAGAATACCGGAAGATTTGAAGTTAGTGGTCGAACAAGTTTCCGAAATAGACTGGTCGTTAGCAGTGAGCAGATTGGCTAAAGAGAAGTTTGAACGGCTTGCACGATTGAAAAGAATAGTATCCAAAAGCGAGTTAAGCGAAGAGAAAGCAGTAGAATTGTCAGATAAGATCAGTGAATCGTTAGCAAGACGATACGAAGAGATGCTTAAGTGAAGAGCCATGAAACTCGTTGTGGATGCCAATGTTGTCATCTCCACCCTTATCAAAAAATCACAACATTTGATGTATTCCTGCTCAATAGCGTGCTCAAGAAATTGGAGTTCATCGCTCCAGAGTTCTTATGGATAGAAGTTGAGAAAAATGGAGAGGAATTATTAAAGGAGACGGAATTAACAGAGGACGAGTTTAAAGAAGTGATGGAATTTTTGATAGAAGAAATAACTATCGTGCCATCATCACAATTCCTCGAACTTTTACCGGAAGCCAAGAGACTTCTATCAACGCATTCAAAAGACGTGCCGTATTTAGCACTTGCATTGAAATTTAATTGCTCAATTTTCTCTGGCGACAAAGCATTAAAGCGGCTGTCCCCGGTCAAAGTCCTATCCCCCAGAGAAGTTTTAAAACTACTATAAGTATGACCATCCACACTGATAAGAACTTCATTTGCTCCCATTTTTCTTCTCGCACTCGATTTTCTTCTTCGGTAACGCCTTTTTCTTTAGGGGTTGATTTGAAATTGGTATGATTAAACCACGAGATTGCACAGATTGCAAAAAGGATTATACAAAGTTTGGGGAGCACGAAGAGTGCTGAGATGATATATGAGTTGTCGGGTGTGTTTCGGATGTGAACACCTTTTTATTTATATGAGGAGAACAAAATAGGAAATCGAAGAGAAAGTATTTAAACAACAATATGATAAACATTTCAT
>PIXU01000154.1 GCA_003601795.1 Candidatus Methanophagales archaeon | reverse complement strand
TCGAAAAAAAAAATCGTTACCGGGAAAACATATGTCTCCAAAAATTGTTGCATACATATTTCCTCTCCTCTTTAGGAGAGGATATTATTTTTATATTACTCGTAAGTAGGGGTGTTCGGAAGTACTGTTTACTATTGTGCAACAACTTTAATCTTAAATGGGGATATGAAAAATGCAAGCGATTATCATTCTGGATGCACTTTTTATCCAAGATGCACTTTTTCATCGCGGATTTGCAGGGAAAAGAAGCCTGAAATGGTTGACATTGGAAAAGGACATCAAGTTTTATGCCATTGCATCGCTTAACTATCAGGTATTAGGTTTCAGGTTTCAGGTTTGAGACCTGCTAATCCGTTGACTTACTACTACTCAAAGCACCCCTGACCGCCTTTTCCATCACCTTTATCGGAGGCTCCCCCTTTGTCCATATTCTGAACGAAGCAGCCCCTTGATATACCAGCATCTTCACACCATCTACTATCTTCTTCACTCCTGCACGCTTCGCCTCTCGCAATAACTTCGTCTCCACCGGATTATACACAATGTCGAATACAACGAGGTCTGGATGCATCAAGTTAGCATTTACTAAAGTAGCATCTTCGTGTGGATGCATACCCACTGAAGTTGCATTTATTAAAATATCTGAATCTTTAATATGCTTTTTAAGCTCGGTATCCAAGCCAATAGCACTCGCATTACGGAGCTTAGAAGCCAACTGAGCAGCTCTTTTCTTTGTCCGATTTGCTATTGTCACCCTTGCTCCTTCTGCATCAAGATAAAAGGAAATAGCCTTTGCAGCGCCACCAGCACCAAAAATCAACACCTTCTTGCCTTTTATTTCGTCCACGGTCTCTTTCAGTACCCTCTGCGAGCCGATGCCATCCGTATTATAGCCAATAGGCGTGCCACTACTGAAATCAATGGTGTTTATTGCACCTATTTTTTTCGCCACTTTTTCCGCATCCACGAAAAATAGCGCCTTTTCCTTCAGCGGGATGGTAACGTTAAGACCTGCGATGCCAAGGCTTTTCGCTCCTCTTATCGCATCTCCAAGTTCGCCTTTTGAGACTCTAAACGCAAGGTAAACGGCATCCATACCGAGTTTATCAAAAGCGGCATTATGCATAACGGGCGAAAGGCTGTGTGCTACCGGGTCGCCGATAATAGCGTATATCTTTTTCATAATTCATAAGTAGCAGTGTTGAATATCTTTTCCGAGTCTCCCAATAGCATCTGCGCGGCACTGCCGGCAGTGTGTCATCTGCTTCACATATTTACTGCATTTCTCTTGCATCTCCTTCTTCTCGTGCGGTGTTGGTGGTGTGATATGAGCGAACTTATATTGAGGGATAAGAGGCATAATATTCTGCAGATAAACGCCCATTCCTCCTACTTTCTTCGCTATCTCTATGATGTGCTTATCATTCACCGTGGGAATAAAGACGGTATTTACTTTTACCACTATCTTCCTTTTTACCGCTTCTTCTATTCCTTTTAACTGATTCCTGAGCAATATCTCAGCCGCTTCTCGTCCCCTGTATCTTTTACCCTGATAATTGACAAAAGAATAGATGTTCTTGCCGATGTCGGGGTCTATGGCATTCAGCGTAACGGTCACGTTGCCGATTCCCAGCTCTTCGAGTTCGTCAATTCGGTCTGGCAGGAGCAATCCGTTCGTACTCAAGCACCTTATGAGGTGTGGGAACTCTTCCTTTACGAGCCGGAACGTTTCAAACGTCTCCTCGTTGTACAGCGGCTCGCCTGGTCCTGCAACGGCAACAACTTTGATGTAATGCACCTGTTCAAGCACTTCCTTTACCCGTTCTAACGCTTCCTGCGGTGTTAGCACCTTGCTCGTCACGCCTGGTCGAGATTCATTCACGCAATCATATTTGCGCAGGCAGTAATTACACTGGATGTTACACTTCGGCGCTACGGCGAGATGCATTCTACCAAATAAATGGGCAGCGTTCTTACTGAAACACGGGTGTTCCTGGACTCTCCTCAGTTGCGTGGGGTCCCATGGTATTTCCTTGCCTTCTACTTTTGTTACGAGTAGCGGTGCCTCCTCTTTTTCTGCAGAGTTCATAATATCTCCCTTTTGAATTCCTCAAAACCCACCCCTTTAATATATCTGCCCAATCGCTTTTTAGTGCCACAATTCTTGTAGTAGTTGATGACTCTATCAGCAAGATCAATAGCCTCGTCATAGTTCACATTTTTCACCAGAACTTCTGCAATCGCAGGTGATGCTCCAGCAGAGCCGCCAACAACCACTTTCCAGCCTTTTGGCATCCCGATAAAGCCCAAATCCTTTATCCATGATTCCGCGCAGCTATTCGTACAGCCGGAAACCCCAATTTTAAACTTTGAGGGCAGCGTCATTCCGTGATACTTTCTGTCAAGTTCCATACCTAGCGTCACCGAATCTTGCTTGCCTCGTTTACAAAATGCTGTTCCCGGGCAGAACTTTACACTTCTGACACATAACCCGATGGCATAACCTGGAGGTATATCGAGGTCTCGCCACGCATCTTCTATGTCGCTTTCCGCTACACCCACAATGGCTATTCTTTGCGCTGAGGTCAGTTTTAACGCTGCAGCATTGTATTTCTCCGCGACATCTGCTATTCTTCTAAGCGTAGAAGGTTCGCAAATGCCCCCTGGTATATGTGGCGCAATAGCATACGTTTCATAATCTCTCTGAATAATAGCCCCCTTCTCTAACAAGTCATTCTTTTTTTCTTCTCTCATCTTTATTTTTTAATGTCCCCATGTACTTTTAAGATTTTCCATTTTTCGTGCCTTTACTAACTTTGATATATTATATTGTGCTCCCTGTGCTTATTCACAATTTTATCTGCCAACCTGTCCAATGCCTCAAAACCCGCTTCTTTCGGAACCCCTTTAATCACAACCGGATCCAGTATTTCCACCTTTAAGTTGGGTATCATTCCTGCAAGTTGTTCCACCATCCTGCCGCCCCAACCGTAAGACCCGATTATGGACACAAATTTCAGTTTTGGTCTCAACGCATTTGCAAGACAAGCCGCATAAATGACTTTTGGATGCGGTCCGACCAGAACTGTGGGTGATCCAATCACAACCGTAGCTGCGTCTACCAATGCCATCGCCAGTTTACCAATATCCGTTACTGACAGATTAAACTGCTTTACCGTTATGCCCCGTTCAATCAAAGCCTCTGTGAAGTAATCCACCATTTTCTTCGTGCTACCGTGCATTGAGATATAAGGTATGATTACCTCGTTCTTCACTTCGTCAGAAGTCCAATCCCTGTAAGCATTGAGAATGAAATCTGGCTTATCATAAGCGGGACCATGACTTGGTGCGATTATCTCTATC
>PIXU01000153.1 GCA_003601795.1 Candidatus Methanophagales archaeon | reverse complement strand
TCAATGCCGTGCAAAGCTCGTTGTTTCCTGCACTATAAATCTCATAGTCTCCACCGCTGGGCGTAAACAGAACATTGAATACAATATCAATGTCATGAATCATCAAATCCTCAACAATCGTGCTGTCGGTTATTCTTGCAGATGCCGGGTTGTGCCTCTTTATCTCAACATAAAGAAGATTTTCGATTATCCTCTTGATCTCCTCTACTATCGGGTTAAACCTCTCAATGTGACCAACGCCAACAATTAACCCCTTATCTTCCAACAAATTTACCAATTCCTCCCCTTCTCTAACGTTCAATGTAATTGGCTTTTCTATTAAGCAGTGAACATCCTTCTCAATCGCTCTTTTAGCGACTTCGAGATGATATTTTGTTGGAACACAAACGCTTACCGCATCAACACGCTCCAAAAGCTCTTCCATAGAATCGCAAATGTTAACCTCATAGTCCTTCAAGCTTTTCACCTGCTCTCCATCAACGTCAAACGCATAGACCTCCTCAATCTCTTTAAGCTCTGAATAGATTCGTACATGGTTCTTCCCCATGGTTCCAGTCCCGAGAACGCCGACTTTCATCTTATATTATTTATCATCTCAATAATATACATTAAATCCTTTTCTGCTAATGCTGGATGGACAGGTAAACTTAAAATCTTACCAGATAACGCTGTGGCAACAGGGCACTTAGCGTTTTCCTCTGTATAGCCCAATTGCTGGTATAACGGCTGTTTATGAATTGGTAGTGGATAGTGAATGGCACACCCAATACCCTTATTTTTTAGATATTCCAAAAAATCATCTCTTGACGTTGGAAATCCTTTCTCTTCCTCAATCGTGACCGCATACTGATGATAGACATGCTTAACTCCATTTTTTCTATGTGGGAGTTCGAGCCCATGCGCTTTTATGTGTTGATCAAGATATTCTGCATTGTTTATTCTCTTTTCGTTAAATGCATCCAGATTTTTTAATTGCACAACACCAATTGCAGCCTGGATATCTGTCATTCGATAATTGTATCCTAATATTGTATGGTAATACTTTTGACTTTCGCCATGATTTCTGAGCAATCTGCACACCTTTGCTATTTTCTCACTGTCAGTTGTTATAAGCCCTCC
Organism: Candidatus Methanophagales archaeon; assembly: GCA_003601795.1. Taxonomy (GTDB): domain Archaea; phylum Halobacteriota; class Syntropharchaeia; order Alkanophagales; family Methanospirareceae; genus QEXZ01. The sequence goes on along the minus strand of PIXU01000153.1, from coordinate 2,608 downwards.
TTCTCCCGTAGTCATGTTTTTTGTAGCATAGAAAGAGAAACAACCCGCAACTCCAAATCCTCCCACTTTCTTGCCTTTATATTCGGCGCCATGCGCTTGTGCACAATCTTCGATTAAATACAGGTTGTAATCCTCGCATATTTCCTGTATCTCTTTCACATCAAATGGATGACCAAATAGATGCACAGCTATAATCGCTTTTGTTCTATCGCTTACTTTCTCTAAGACATCGTTGGGATTGATATTGAACGTTCTCTTGTCTACATCGGCGAATACCGGTTTAGCGCCCTGGAATAGAACAGCATTTGCTGTGGATATGAACGTAAAAGAAGGAACAATAATCTCATCTCCTTGTTTTATGCCCAATGACTTGAGTGCAATATCCAAAGATATTGTACCGTTGGCAACGGCTACCGCGTTTTTAACACCAACATATTCGGCAAAAGCATTTTCAAATTCTTCAACCATTTTTCCCTGTGTGAGCATTCTGGACTTAAGGACTTCTGCAACTGCTTGGATTTCATCATTGCCTATTATAGGTTTTGCAATTGGAATCATTTTTTCTAAAAGGTTTTAGTGATAGACAATCGCATCAGGATTGTAAACAACACCTCGTCCAAACTTCTCCCTCATTCGCTCGCATAGCTCTGTCTCTTCTCCCTGTAATAGCCCCTTACCCTTCACGCCCATCTCGCTTCTGAACCCGCCCAGCGCTTTCAGCACACCAGTTTTAAAACTTAAATTTGAGCCGAAGGTGTTTCTTACTTCCGTTACTTCCTCAGGGAAGCCCTTATGCGTCACTCCTATCAGCCAGTAATATTCCTCCGGCAAAAACTTCGGCTTCTTTGCTTCCCATCCCGGGAGAATCTTCCCGCCTGCTGCAATCGCATCATGTTCCTCATACATCCGCACAAGTTCCTTCAACCAGTCCTCATCCGCAACCGCGTCGTCATCGAAGAACGCAATGACATCGCCTTCCGCCTCTTTTATACCCTTATTTCTGCTTTCTGAAAGTCCTAAATTCTTTTCGTTTAATCTTATTTTATCAACTTCAATTCCACTTTTCATGATTTTATCATACAGCTCCTTATTCCCATCAACCACCACGATTATCTCCAAATTATTGTAACTTTGCGAAAGAAGGCTATTTATTGCTTCTACAAAGTCTTCATACCTCTCGCTTCGATGCGTGCATAATATGATAGATGCTTTCATCACGTCCAATTCATTCCCTTCTTGTTAATCACTTTCCATCAACTTCTTTAAATCCGTTAAAACTTCTTTTTTCCTTATATCCCTCGTGCGCATCTTTTCTTTTATTATTTTTGCAGAGAAATGATTGTCAGCGTGTAAGAAAACCCTCGGTTTGGATTTATATGCGGTTACAAACTGTATGGCATCAATAACAAAGAAATTGTGATAGCGAATACATCGGTTTACGATGGGCATAAATTCTTCTTCAATTGGGAGAAGGTGTAATTCCTTGTTTGCCATTCTTTTATCTATATCAAGGAGAATCGAATCTATCACTTTTTGTGCTTCATCTTCAGGAATCTCTCCTCTATTTTTCCTCCTTATTATCCCTCTTAAAATCTCGGGAACGCTTAATTGAGATGTAATTCCCATTACTGTTTTTGATTCCATTAACCCATAAAGATAGTCCATAACATCAGACCCCGTCTCTTCTTTATACGCTCTAAAAAGCGCACTCGCTTCGATATAAACACTTCTCATAATTCCTCTTCTTCCTTGATTTCTCTTAATAACTCATCCGTTGAAATAGTGATATATTTGCTTAGTACTTCCTTTACTTCGCTCCTGGTATATAGTTTACCTCGGAGTGCAATCAAAAACCTGATAGCATCTTCAACGGCTTCGTCTCTATTGCGGTAGATTTTTCTATCAATCAGTACATTCAACTCGCTCACCAACTTTGGATTTACGTTTACCGATATTCCCATCCTATCCTCTCTCCTTTAATAAATGATGTAACCCTATCTTATAAATATCATTTTCATAAAATAAATCTTTTTCTTAGCTGGACATATCTCACCCTTCATTCCTTCTGCTCTATCTCAAACACGACTGTTCCTCCATCAGTATAAGGCTTGCCTGGGTCTACACATTGCACATAAGCCTTGCTTCCTTCCTTTGCTAACCCAATCTTTACCGGGTCCACACCTTCTCTTAAAGCCACGACATAATGCAAGAGTGATGCAAGTGCGTGTATGCAGATCTTATCTGTCTCCTTTAGATTTATTTCAGGACCTTCAATCACTATTTTCTCTCCTCCTTTGAATACGACACAGTTCCCTCTTACCTCTTTTACTCTTATTATCACTTTTTTATCATCAAATTAATATCTACAAGAATGTTTCCTATAGTCTTGAATTTTATATTTGGATATTTGTTTTTGTATATAAAGTATAGCATCCATCTATTTAAGACACAGATTTACACTGATTTACGCAGATTTATTTTAGTTTAACCGTGCTGATTCTTAGGTATCCTTTTCAAATTAAAAGGTAACTCAAAAATGCAATTATACTGAATCATCGACAATGCCATCATTGTTGAGTGATGCTAAGCAAAACCGAAAGTTTTATAT
>PIXU01000152.1 GCA_003601795.1 Candidatus Methanophagales archaeon | reverse complement strand
TATACATAGCGAAACCAGAAATTGAAGAAGTTATCTTTTATTCGGTATGAACCTTTACCTTTCAGTCTCGCTTTACCTGTTGTAATAACCGGAAAAGTCTTCTCTACGAGGTGTAAGTTCTCAAGGACGGTTAAATATTTAGACACGATAGATTTGTCAAGTCTTGTGGAATTGCATATCTCGTTGAAAGTCGAACTCCCGGCAGCTATCGTGCGCAGGATACTCATATAGTTGGAGGGGTCTCGCAGTTCCTCCCTCAGCAGAAACTCAGGTTCGAGGTTGAGAAATTCACCCTTTCTAAATATCTTCTCCTCTATGTTCTTTTCTACCGAAACATCGGGGTCAAACTTAACAAGATAGCCGGGAATAGCATCAAGTGCAGAATATACCTTCACTACTTCTTCGACAGAATAGTTGGGGAAAAGTTCAGCGAGGTCAAAGAAGTTCAGAGGCTCTACTTTCCACTGCCCTGTCCTTCTCCCGTAAAGCGGTGACCGATAGCCCAGCACCTCTGTTTCCATCATGCCTATGCTCGAGCCGCAAAGGATAAGGAATATCTTTGAGAACCGCAGCTTATTATCCCAGGTCCTGGAGAACAGAGGTCAGCCCTCGAAATCTCGCTATAAGCATGGGGAACTCATCTATGACCAGAACTATCCTTTCTTCTTTCGCTTTCTCGTATAAATATTCAAAGAAAGAATCGAGTGAGGAAAGAGGTCTTGATAGCAGGAGCTCGTCGTGGAACATCTTAAACAGAGCCATAGAAAGCCTGTTAAATGTCTCTGCTTCTGATTCTCGCCGAGCGAGGAAATAAATGTGTTTCTTGCCGTGGGTGAACCTATTCAGAAGTTCTGTTTTGCCCACCCTGCGTCTACCGTAGAGCACGATAAATTCAGCTCCCTCACTTTTGAAGTGCCTTTCCAGAAATTCTAATTCCTTTGCCCTATCAACAAATCTTTGATTTTGAAGCATAAGTATATACTTGTAATTCAACTATATTAAAATTACTTCTCATTTTTGTTCTCTCCGTATAAAAAGGTTTTTCATAACATCAATTGTTTCAATCCCAAAAACCCCTGACAAAATTCATTTCAGGTTTTAACTTAGAAATTTAAGAGAGAAGTGTCGTAACTTATCGCTATCTTTAAATACCCCCACTTCCAATATAGTGGGTATGAACACAAAAGAAATGATTATGGACTTGGTGCGGCGGGTTTTTGGAATCGCATCTCTCTTCTCGGTTGATACGCTGTGTGGCGGTTCTGTTCTTGCTATTCAACGGCGTTCCACAGAAAACAGTTGCTGCCGTCACCAATTACACGGATAGGCAGGTCAGGAACATCAGAGATAGGTTTGAGAACTAAATGGTGATTTTCCGCGGGAAGAAAAGAAGAGAGGACGAAAGAAGAAGATAAAAAAGCGAATGCTCAGGGGATAGTGAAGTATATCATGGATCACCCCCGCCCCATACTCAAAGACGTAGCAGCGTTCCTCAAGGAAGAATACAAGCTTGAGGTCTCAGTGGAGACGATAGAGCGCGAATTGGAGGAATATGCCTCTCTGACCTGTACAAGCTGGTCAGGGCGAAGGAAAAGCGGGCAGCGTTGAAACTATCCTGACACTGTTCTTTTTATTTTTATCAGCGACGGGGCTCTGTCCCGTTGACCCAGAAAACCCTGTAAGGGTTTAAGCGGAAATCTTTTTTGTCCGCAGGATAAATGGATGCAACAATTGGTGATAACGTTCCCAGCATATACGACGTTGCGACCGGAGGGAGCAATGTCCCAAAGGGCAAGGGCGTTAGCCCGCAGCGTATATGCTGCGTTATACGATGTTGCGCTCTTTTCCAACTTCTATCGAAATTATGAACTACCTGTTTCATATTCTTTCCCTTTCTTCCATGAGTTGAAGTTGAGTTACTTGGGGTATAGCTATTGTCTCAATTACTTTCTCAGAACTGAGTTTTTCATATAACATCCCAGCTATATTTTCTATCTTATTATCAAGGAATCGAAAGGCTGATGCAGCAAGATAAGTTTGATCAATCTCGAAAGCAATCCATCTACGGTTCAGACTTTCAGCCGCTGCACCCGTAGTATTTGAGCCAGCAAAGATATCTAAAACTATATCTCCAATATCAGTCAATAATTTTATGAAAAATTCAGGAAGTTTTTGTGGGAACCTTGCTGGATGTGGTTTGATACCCACAATTTTACAGTATCTCAAGTATTGCGAATTACTCTCGGTATTTGGTATTTGAAGTAGATTCGGAGGAATTGCCCCACCTTTATCCTCACTGAAACGGACACTTATATCATGACCAGAAGGTCTTCTTTTAGGTGAATAGTATTTTTCGCTATTCCGAAGTAGAAGCTTCATCCTTTCAGAATAAGGAACTAATACCTTAGTAACATCTGCCTTCGGAAAATCTGTTTTTGCTAACCACCAGATAGTATTAACAGCATCTTTAACACGAATTTTGCGCTTATTTACCCATTCTATCGGAGAGGGTAGCTTAGAAGGATTGAACCAGAAGAACTCTTCTGCTAAGTTCCATCCTTGTTCATCACAAAGTCTTATAAGAATTCTGTAGTTATAGAGTGAGCGAACAGGTCTTCCTTTACGATAAGCGCCTCCAAGATCAAGTACAAAACTACCTGTATTCTTTAAGACTCGTTTCACTTCAATAGTAAATGATAAAAGCCAATCTACATATTCGTCTTGATCTACATTACCGTATTCTTTTTGACGTTGTAATGCAAAAGGTGGCGAAGTTATGACAAGATCTATTGACTCATCTGGTAAGCATTTAAGCAAATCTAAGGCATCACCTACATAAGCTTCACCAAAATGTGTCCTATATAAAGGCTTTGGCAGGAGTTTCATCCGTATTCCTCCAATCCCCAAATCCAACTGGTCATTATTTTCCATAATACGGTTACGGCAAAGTAAACTTCTTGGTCTCTCTCTTTCAGTTTTTCTATTTCATGGATATATCCCTGTGGATCTTGTGTGCCAATAATATAGGCAACCCACTGGCGAGCATCCTCATCGGTTAAAAGGCCTAACATATCATCAATGCTAAACTTTCCTGCTTTACTCAATGCCCATGAAATACCTGGCCTCTTCGAATGATCAATTTCTGGAAACTTATTGATTACCTCAGGAGTGAAGTGCCGGGCAAGTTTAGCCAATGCTCTAGCAGCTTCGATACGGATATTCTCTTCGATAGCAGCAAAGCTCTCAATGAGAGCATCTATAGCTTCCTTCTTACGTAGCTCTCCAAGAGCCCAAGCAGCTCCAGCACGTATTTCTGGGTGTTGCTCCTTATCCAAAAGAGTGTCTATTAAGATCTGGCACGAAACGTCTTTATCAATTTCTCCTAATACGATAACAGCTTCTAACCTGTTTTGCAGATATTCATTGCTTAAACACCGCTTAATAAAATCGTACCCACGAATATCATCTTGACGTGCGAGACTTGCAGCAGCTTCAAGCCTTACGTAAATATGCTCTCGGGAATCGTTGAGTTTATCAACAAGAGAGTTAGCAATTTGAGGTGAGGTAAAGAAAGCAAGTGCTTTGGCCGCAGTATATCTCTTGCTTAGCGATGTACTTGAGAGTAGTTCAATATAATAGTCTTCAGAAGCTGACTTATCACAGGGAAAGATTAAACTAACAGGAACTACAGAGGCAATGATCTGATTCTTACCAACTCTTTCGCCTTCCTTAACCAAAGGCACCATAACCTGCCCTCTTTTCGAAAGCCTCAAAGTTATAATCCTTCCGTCAAATTCCCTTCGATATTGTAATCGTTCTCGGCTAACCGATGTGACGACACCGGGCGCATTAGCGATAGCTGCAGGCCAAATTATTCTCATTTCAAAACCTTCTTCTGCTCCCTTTGGCTGAGTCAAAGTAGCACGCCCACCTTCATAAGCTAATCGTAGGTCTTTAACTGAAACATATTGAATGGGGCTGCTTACTTGCCAATCTATAGGTTTATCTCCTGTCTTACTGCAAACCACAAACGCCACAAGATCATTGTCATCTAAACCATAATCCCATCCTCGCTCTGGGTCTGCTTGGGAATGAGACATAGAGATTTCAAGCTTGGTCTTTGTCCTGCATTCAACACATTTCCCACAAGCTACGCAAAGAATATCAGGTACCCTAATACGCTTAATCTTGATGTCTTTCCAAATTTTAAAACTCCTTGAACCTCGTTCGAGCTCAATAGGAGTGTGTCCTTGTTCTCTCAAGTTATTGAACACGGCGATAGTGCCGATCGCACCCATGGAGATTTTCTCCAGGAAACTTACATCTGACTTAAATGCTCTCTTGTTTGCCATTCATATCTCCTCATTCATCTAAAGATGTGCATTATATTGAGGTGCAATATTGTATAACATCTTATATCCGAACTTAGTTCGTATATCATTCCAATTTGGCGGTATATCAGAACATGGTTCGCATATACATCCCTCTGGTCGAACTTCTCCATCTTTAATCATCCTTCGCTTTGCTTTTCCACATCGGTCTCATTCTCATTTTCATTCTCATTCAAGATAATTCTGGAAATATAACTCACTGACGAACTTCTCCATGAAATCCTGTTCCTCTTCCAGTTTTATATGTTCTATCCGCTTCGCTACCTCTTCCGCTTCGCTTCGCTTCCGCTTCGAGACCAGAGCCTGCCTGGCGCCTTCCAGTGCGGCATTACCTACCTTCTTCACCTTCTCCCGGGCGATTGGTGGCAGTAGTCCTATACGTATCGCATTATCCGTGTTTGCGAAATTAACGAATCCACCTGCGAGTAATAACAGTTCTATATCATCGAAACTTATGCCATATTTCTCCAGCAATACTCTTACACCAACGGCAATAGCCGTTTTCGCAAGGTTCAACTGGTCTATATCAGTCTCCAATAGCTTGATGCCATCAGCTATCCTCAGTTCCTTTCCCTCATCGCCCGGGAATTTACCCCTGCCATCTATCATCCCATGCTCCAGTAGCTCAGCCAGAACATCTAT
>PIXU01000151.1 GCA_003601795.1 Candidatus Methanophagales archaeon | reverse complement strand
TTGTGCGTTTCGAACTTGAAGAACAAAAGATAATATTAGGCTTTGATACTGGTTCTGGCACTTATCCATCCATCTCAGGCACGCACAACGGCACAATCAAGCCCAATCATACGATTATTGCCACAAAACTCTACACTTACCCCTGTGAAGGCACAGGCTGGTATACCGAATATGCTGCACACAAACGGGACATTAATAGCGGAGGCGCATTGGAACGGCTACCAGAGCGATTGGCAAATAAGATTGGAGTAAATTTCACTGGATACCCCCTATTTGCCGTAACTCAGTGCATTTTACGTAATAGGTATATCTATTTTTCTGGATATGCGCCATTACTGATTTGGATGAATATAAATAGAGAAATCGAGATGTGCTCTATTACGTAGTATATACGTAATATGTTGAATATTCTTTTGCTCTAATCTTCTCGCTCTTTTAGACGAAAAGAACTCAGAAAACCTCTTAAGAAAAATCATATTACGTAAATTAGGCGGAGTTACGGATTATGGTAAGAATAGAGGGGAGGGTTCCGGTGTATGTAGTTATTCCTGTTTTGCTCAAATAATTCTTATCTAAATGAGTAACATATAAAAACCGAAAAGTTTTTATATTTATTCCCCCTAATATAAAATCAGGTAATACATCCGAATAATAAGGCGATTGGAATGAATAAAGATATAAAATATCTCGTGTTTGGAATCTGCGTAGCATTTGTGCTACTTGGTGCTTTCGCGGGTGTGAGTGTGGCGTTGGCGTCTGCAACAACGATATACGTGCCTGACAACTACGCGAAGATACAATGGGCGGTAGATAATGCATCCGCGGGCGATACAATAATCGTGAAAAGTGGCACTTACTACGAGAACGTAGTTCTCAACAAGAGTTTGACACTTCAAGGCGAAGATTTCCCCACGATTGATGCACAAGGCAAAGAACACGTATTCAAACTAACCACGGACAACTGCATCATCAGAGGATTCCGGGGCATTAATGCAAGCAGATGCCACCCATACTGGGACGCAGGTATAAAAGTAGGAGGGGGATGCGTTGGTAACATCATCGAGAACAACATTCTTGAGAACAATGGAGATGGCATCCGCGTGTATCCTTACTCAAACAATAACCAGATAAAGAACAATAAAATCTACAAGAGTAATTGCAATGGCATTCGCTTGGATGGTTCTTCGAACAACGAGATAAAGAACAATGAAATCCACAATAGCAGCTGGGACGGCATCACTTTGGTGCATTCATCCGACAACACAATTTCAAACAATACCTGCGAGAACAACTCTGGTATCTACTTACAAAGTACTTCGAACAACAATAAGATAACAAACAACACATTTAGGGATTGTGGGCTTGCCGTTCTGCATAGCTATAACAACGAAATAGAGAACAACACCGTGAACGGTAAGCCTTTGGTTTATTGTGAGAATGTGGAAGGCGAAGAGGTAACAGATGCAGGTCAGGTAATACTTGTAAAATGTAAAGACATAATTGTTAGAAATTGTAATCTCTCCTGTAAGGCGAAGACGAGTATCGCACTAATAGAATCTTCTGGTTGCTATATTTTAAATAACACTTGTAATAACAATGGTCACGGCATCTACTTGAGTAGCTCCTCGAACAACGCAATAATGAGCAACAAAATATGCGAGAACAATTGGGATGGCATCTTGCTGCTGGATTCTTCGATTAACAACACGTTAATGAACAACGAAATTTGTCAGAACAATGGTCCAGGCATCTGCTTTTGGAGGTACGATTACTCGAACAATAACACAATAACGAACAATGAAATCTGTCAGAATAATGGTCTTGGCATCGAAATGTGGCATTCCTCAAATGACGAGATAAGGAACAATATCTGCAATAACAACAGTGGTGGCATCGTCTTGTATTATTCCTCAAACAGCGAGATAGGGAACAATATCTGCAATAACAACAGTGGTGGCATCGTCTTGTGTTATTCCTCAAATAACAAGATAATGAGCAACACCTGTGAGAACAACACGGGTGACGGCATCCATTTGTATAGTTATTCCTCGTATAACGAAATAACAAACAACACTTGCTACAGAAACAATTATGACGGCATCCGTTTGCGTGACTCCTCAAATAATACGATTTCTAATAATGAAGTCCGCGCTAACCATTACTGTGGCATCGAGTTACATGATTTCTCGAACAACAACACGATAACAAACAATGAAATCTACAAGAACAATAGGCATGGTATCTACTTATGGGATTCCTCGAACACTGAGGTAACAAATAACACCTGCTACGGAAACAATCATTACGGCATCAGCTTGCGTAATTCCTCGAATAACAGAATTAAGAACAATAGTTGGAAGAACAACCTTAGAGGCATCCACTTGTGGTACTCCTCAAGCAATAATGAGATATATCACAATAACATCATAAATAATACTGTTCAAGCATACGACAACACAGGCACTAATTCATGGGACAACGGCTACCCCTCCGGTGGCAATTACTGGAGCGATTACAATGGAAGCGACATTTTCAGCGGACCTTATCAAAACATAACAGGTAGTGATGGTATTGGCGACACACCCTATAATATCAACGGAGGTGCAGGTGCAAAGGATAATTATCCGTTGATGGCGCCGTGGGGAGAACCGATAGAACTCCCTCTTATATTATCTGCCAATTGCGTAGCCATTGGCGATGCTGATAACGATGGAGATAATGAAGTTGTTATTGTACGAGGACGTGGAGATTTCATGGGAAGAGGAGATGAAGTTGCAATTATGAGGTATGAATCCGAAGAGTGGAAAGAAGAAATAATCTATAGCATGCCGGAGGTTCTCTGGCCTTTTAGCAAATTTAGTGCTGTAGCCATTGGAGATGCAGATAATGATGGAGACAATGAAATTATTGTTGGAACAAAGAGAGTTGGTTTGGGAGGGCTAGGATTAAGTTGGCTAATCTCTCTGACTAAAAACCAAGAAGGATGGATTGAAGAGAAAATAGGTGAATTCAAGCAAGGCATTGTTGCTTTAGATATTGGAGATGCAGATAACGATGGGAAAAATGAGATTGTAGCTATTGAATCGGGTTTAAGAGAGTTTGTAATCTCTTATAACAAAGTTGGAGAAAGCTGGATTAGGGAAGATATAGAGAGTAGTTTTATTGATATTCCACTTCTTACTGATTTTCAGATGAATGATATTTGCATTGGAGATGGAAATAACGATGGAAATAACGAAGTTATTGTCTCGAGGGCAGTTTATACGATTCTCGATAAAAGCCTCTATATTTCGACTGAAGGAGATATTTTTGTATATTCATTTATAGCAAATAAATGGGAGAGAGAAAAGGTTGGTGAGTTTCTTGAAAAGGTAACTACTGCTGTAACCATTGGTGACGGAAATAATGACGAAATTAAGCGTATATTTGTAGGATTAGACAATGGAGAAGTGATGTCTTATGAGTTTTCTTCCGGAAAATGGGAAGGTATTCCTTCAGAGGAACGTCGTTATGGAGTTACCGATATACTTGTGGGAGATTGTGATAATGATATGAAAAACGAACTATTTGTTACGACAATGGGTAGACATCCACCACCTTGGGATCCTCTTACTCCTTATCCTTCTCTGTGCTTAATCTATGACTATATTGATAATAAATGGAGTGAAACAAAGATTGCCGAAGAAACTGGTCCAGGGGGTCTTTTTTTCACTTCGGCAGCTATAGGTGATGCTAAAAATCTAGGATTTAATTCAATCATAGCAACAGTGAAGTTCGAACCCTTAATTTTAGTGGCAACCTCCCCCGTAGATCTAATTGTTAAAGATCCCGATGGTCTTATTATCAATAAAACATCAACAGAAATACAAAATGCGAGTTATAATGAGGTTGATTTAAATGGAGATGGCAAGTCTGATGATATAATAATAATTCCATATCCAAAAGCTGGAAACTATACAGTTAAAGTTATTCCAGAGCCTGATGCTGCCCCTACTAATATATACAGCCTTAGAGCTTCATTAGGTGATTGGTGTTTATTTCTGGCAAATAATGTTTCTATTAGTGATATTCCAGAGAAACCATACACTTTCGAGCCAACAGATATTCTACCAAGTTCGCAAACATTGGTTTTCGACACCGGTCCAGGCACTTATCCAAGCATAATGGGAACGCACAAAGGCGAAATAAAACCTTCATGTAACATCACTGTTAGCAAATTATATACATATCCATGTCCCGGCACAGGCGGGCATACCGAATACGTAAGAATATGGAACGATACATGGGAAGGCAAAGAAGCTTATTGGAGAGGTTACCAACACGACTGGCACAACATAACCTTTGACGAACCCTTCACGCTATTCGCTAAGAGAACATACCACTATGAAATAATAACAGGCTCTTATCCGCAGATAATCCACAAGCCTGAACACAC
>PIXU01000150.1 GCA_003601795.1 Candidatus Methanophagales archaeon | reverse complement strand
TCCAGTTGATCTTCTTCCTCTGGTCATTCCTTCTCTCAGTCCATGCAGCCACTTCCCGGGTCAGTGTCACCATGTCACCGATCCGCCTGCCCGTGCATTCGATGTCCATCACATTGATTTCGATTTCAGCGATATTGAGCCAACTTCCATGTTTTGGCGTATAAGAACTCTTTCAGCCCAGTCAAATCTTGAAATTAGCGAAGCAATTTGATCAAACTTTCTTAAAGTTTGATGTTAAGGGTTTTAGCGGAAATCTTTTTTGTCCGCCGGATAAATGGATCTCTATACTTTGTTCCATTTCATTCTTATCCCGCTTAACTAAATGTTTTTTATCATTTTCCCTTCTCCTATTTTTTATTTAATTTTCAATTTCATAGTATTTAGCATGGTAGGAACAGTTGCAGAAAAGATAATTAACGAGCATATTGTAGAAGGCAAATCGGCTCCGGGGGAAGAGGTTGCTTTGAAGATTGACCAGACACTTACCCAGGATGCAACGGGTACAATGGCTTATTTGCAGTTCGAAACCATGCACATACCCAGGGTAAAAACAGAATTGAGCGTTAGTTATGTTGATCACAACACACTGCAAACAGACTTCAAAAACGCCGATGATCACCGATACCTCCAATCCATAGCCCGGAGATACGGCTTGTATTTCTCGCGTCCCGGTAATGGTATCTGTCACCAACTTCACCTGGAAAGATTTGCTCGTCCTGGAAAGACTCTGATTGGTTCAGACAGTCATACACCTACTGCGGGTGGTATAGGTTCGTTTGCCCTGGGTGCTGGTGGTCTGGATGTAGCAGTTACCATGGCAGGTATGCCGTACAGACTAAAGTATCCACGGATTATGGGTATAAAACTCACCGGAAAACTTCCTGATTGGGTCTCAGCCAAGGATATCATACTTGAGGTCCTGCGCAGGATAGATGTTAAAGGCGGTACGGGAAAAGTGCTGGAGTACTTCGGTCCCGGAGTGAAGACGCTTAGCGTACCAGAGCGAGCAACAATAGCCAATATGGGCACTGAAACCGGCGCAACTACGAGCATATTTCCAAGTGACGACGTAACAAGGGCTTTCTTGGAGGCGCAGGGACGTGGAGACCAGTGGATTCATCTCGAAGCAGATGCAGAATACGACGAAATCATGGAGATAAATATGAGCGAATTAGAGCCGTTGGTTGCTCTTCCACACAGTCCTGGAAATGTCAAACCGGTGAGTGAGATTACAGGGATGGAAGTGCAGCAAGTGGCGATTGGCTCTTGTACCAATTCTTCCTTACGCGATCTTAAAATAGTAGCAAACATCCTGAAAGGACATACCATTGCCGAAAACGTACATCTCATTATAAATCCAGGTTCGAGGCAGGTGGTAGAACATCTCATCGAGAGTGGTGAGATGCGGTACCTTGTTGCTGCGGGTGCGCGGATACTTGAAAATACCTGTGGTCCGTGCATAGGTATGGGTGCTGCTCCTCCCACTTCTGGCATCTCCATACGAACATTTAACAGGAACTTTGAGGGGAGAAGTGGAACGAAGGATGCGCAGATATATCTTGTGAGTCCTGAAGTTGCCGCAGCGACTGCAATTAAGGGCGTTCTCACAGATCCAAGGGAGCTTGGTGCTTATCCGCAGATAGAGATGCCTAAGCGGTTTATAATCAATGACAACATGTTCATACGTCCACTTCCAATAGAGGAGTCTGCTGCGGTGGGGATAATAAGAGGACCAAACATCAAGCCACTGCCTGATTTCCATCGGCTACCTGATAGGTTGAGAGGAGAAGTGCTCATTAAGGTTGGGGATAATATCACCACGGACCACATCATGCCTGCTGGCGCGAAAATCCTTCCGGTGAGGAGCAACATACCGGAGATATCAAAGCATGTTTTTGAGCTGGTTGACCCTGGTTTTTCTTCAAGGGCTTTGGATAAAAACGGTGGCTTCATAATAGGTGGTGAGAACTATGGTCAGGGATCGAGCAGAGAGCATGCCGCTCTTGCACCCAAGTACCTGGGGATTAAGGCGGTAATTGTGAAGTCTTTCGCTCGCATCCATCTCGCGAACCTGGTAAACTTTGGAATTGTGCCTCTGACATTTAAGGATCATGCGGACTACGATTCCATAGAAATGGGCGATAATTTAGAAGTTGCCGTGGGTGATTTGTCGCATGAACTCACACTCAGGAATCTGACAAAAGATACTGAAATCGAACTTACACACAGCCTTTCACCACTTGATGTCGAGATATTGAAAGCCGGGGGTAAACTGCCTTGGGTAAAGGCAAAGAGTTTAGCTAATGAGCGGAACCGCTAATACATAAACAAAACCGCTAATTCCGCGTTCTTTGCTGTAACAAAAATGTGACAAAAACATGAATGAGAACGAATACATAAGGCATTTCACTGAACTCGTGTATCTGGAGCGAGAGGAACAGATGAGGCTGCATGAAGAGGAGATGAGGAGATTGAGCGGCAGGGAGAGGGAGGAGAAAGGGAGAGCTCTCTTGCGGATGAAAGGAAAATCCCAAGGCTTGGGATTGGGCGGTAAGCACTTAGTGAGGTTTAGAAAGCAGAACTCTGCTATTACGCTGCCAGAGAGTGAGATAGAAGTTGGAGACCTCGTTTTGGTGAGTAAACCCGGCACAAACCCGTGGGATGAGGTCAACACTACGGGGACAGTCGCGGAGAAGACCTCCTATTCCATCACGGTTGCCTTTGATGAAGTACCACCGGGATTTGTGTTCCGAAAAGACCTTAGAATTGACCTTTTTGTAAATGACATTACCTTTCAACGGATGATTGAGGCATTAAAGAAATTTAAAAGAATGCCAAGGTGGCGAAAGGATAAACTGCTTGGTAATGCGGCACCTGATTTTGAGAAGATAGGAGAAATAGAATTTTTAAATGCGGAATTGAACGATAGCCAGCGAGAAGCGGTTTTGAGGAGTTTAGCAGCACGTGATTTCTTTCTCATTCATGGACCGCCGGGAACCGGAAAGACGATAACATGTGTGGAGGTTATCGCACAACTTGTTAAGCGTGGACGTGGGGGTGAGAAAAGCTATAAGATTTTGGCTGCAGCAGACTCTAACGTAGCAGTGGATAACCTGGTTGAGCGATTGGATAAGATAGGTGTGAACGCAGTTAGAATAGGTCATCCTGCACGTGTAATTCCTTCTTTAAGGCGGAGAAGCCTTGATTATCTGATTCAGGCAGAGCCGGAATACCTGAAGGCGCAGAAGCTTAGAGAGAAAGCTTATGAGATAAAAGAACGCATGAAAGGATTTGTTACGCCGGAGATGCGATGGAGACGGGGGTTAAGTGACGACGCAATAATGAAACTTGCAAGTGAAGGAAAAACAACAAGAGGCATACCCAAGCATAAAATAGCGGGGATGCGAAAATGGCTTGATTTGAAGCGTGGAATAGATAAACTCTTCGGTGAGGCGAGGGAACTGGAGGAGAGAGCGGTAAAAAGGATTATCCAGGAAGCGGAGGTAATTTGCGCTACGAACAGCACGGTGGGTTCTGAGATACTCAAAGGTACAAAATTCGATTTTGCTGTTATTGATGAAGCAACGCAGTCCACCGAACCTTCAACTTTAATACCGGTGCTCAATACACAAAGGTTTATTATGGCTGGGGACCACAAACAGCTCCCACCTACCATTTTGAATGAGGATGCAGCAAGGGGAAACCTGAGCAAGAGCTTGTTTGAACGACTTTTAGAGCGACACGGCGATAAAATACGTGTTATGCTTGCGGTGCAGTATAGAATGAACGAAGAGATCGCGGAATTTCCGAATAAGGAGTTTTATGACGGTAAGCTGACGGCAGATGAAAGTGTGAAGGGACATAATCTTTTGGATTTATTGCCGGAATCGAAATTTGCGGATGAAGATGTCAAGCCACTTCTGTTTATTGATACAAGGGGTAGCGAGATGTTCAAGGAGCGGACAAGAAGAGGGTCTACCTCTAAGGAGAACGCAGGAGAAGCGAAATTAGTCGAGAAAATCGTAGTAAAGTTGTTAAGCCTGGGTGTAAAGCCCGAGGATATCGCGATTATATCGCCATATGAAGACCAGGTTGCGCTCATTAGAAAAGAGCTTAGGGTAGAAGGGCTGGAGATAAAGACGGTGGATGGATTTCAGGGCAGGGAGAAAGAGGTTGTTATTGTGTCCTTTGTGAGGAGTAATAAATCAGGGGATATAGGATTTCTTCGCGATTTGAGAAGGCTTAACGTGTCTATAACGAGAGCAAAGAGGAAGTTGGTTTTAATTGGGGATTCCAATACGCTGGAAAGCGAGGGTTGTTATAAAAGGCTTGTTGCGTTGGCGAAAGAGAGAGGCGGGTATAAAAGGGTTGGAGGGTGGTTAATTAAGTGACCCAATGAAACTCAGAATAGGAATAACCGGCAAACCGAGGATAGGAAAGTCAACGATTATAAAAGCAGTGATAAAGAGATTGAAAGCTGATGGCATAGCTCTGGGAGGCATGCTTACTTCCGATATTTGGGAAGGAGGAGTAAGGGTAGGCTTCTCTCTGGAAGATATAAATACTGGAGAAAAGGGTATTTTAGCACATGTGCATCTCCGCCAGAGAGGATCGAAGGTAAAAGTGGGGAAATATACCGTAAATCTCATTGATTTGGATTCCATTGGTGCAAACGCGATAAAAAATGCGCTGACACAACCAGACCCAATTATAATCGTCGTGGACGAAATAGGACCAATGGAATTGAAGTCAACGCGATTTATAGATGCTGTGGAAGAAGCAATAAAAAGTAAAAAGTCTATGCTCGTCTCTGTTCATCTGAAATCGAAGCATGAATTGGTGGAGCGCGTAAAAAAGGAGTTCGTGATGTTTGAGGTTACGCAAGAGAACAGGGACAAAATGGTAGATAGCATTATTCAGCAGTTATATCTGCTCTAAACCGCTTTCATGTATTCTCTCAGCACGACCGTAGCATACGACCCTTTTGGCAAGAAGAACTTTAATTTTACTTTGTTTCGACCGGGATTCACATCATCATCACTGACTCCTTCGTCGCTTAACTTCACCTGCACTGGCACTAATACCGGTCTTCTTGTCCCTTTAGAACTTATTTCAGGAATCTTTTCGATGTAAAAATCTTTCAATTCAACGCCTTCGTTCTCCAGAACTTTCCTCTCTATCTCTCCTTCCACATTTTCTGCAAATTCGGTTTCATAGCCAAAGAGTGGAGCAGTGACAAAAGCCCTACCACGCTTTATCAACCTGTTTATCCCTTCTATTTTGTCCTCTGTGATTCTCTCCATTCTATCCTTGTGTATATCAGCAAGTCCAAATTCGTTGCGAAAACAGACCACATCGCCTACCAACGCCTCGTTGAGTGGCAAGTTTTGCTTCAAACGATGACTTAAAACAAGATTGAAGAGATAAGATTGATAGGCATGAACGAAAAGTTTCTGCAAGTTCTTTGGAAGCACGGAAAAGGCAGAGAGAAAATCTGCTTCGTTACTTCCTCTTACTCCTTTTACCAGTTCATTTAACATTGCCTTTTCGTATCGCAAGAACGAGGGCATTTTTTTCAAACTCTCTTTCAGCTCTTTCAGTTCTCCTTCCTTGCACAGCAGCCTTGCTTGTTTCGCCTCCTCACTTTCGTCAGCAAAAATATCTGCGATATAAGACATCACTGCTTCTTTTATTTCACCTTTTATCAGGTGTTTTCCTACCACGTGCGTTATCGGGCGGCGAATGCCAAAACGCTGAACACCGAAGAAATTGGGTACACCACCTGCATTTTCTATTTCGGTGGTTATCGCCTCAATATTTTGCTTTATCTTAGTTTTCCTTCCTTCTATGTTTCTTATAACAATCTCGAATTCGTTTCCATAAAGGTCACCTAAGGAAATGGCTTTATTCGACCTTCCTATTAGCTTTAACGAGACGTCGGTAATTCTTACCCGTTCCAGCTCTTCTTCATCCACATCCCAGATGCTTATCTTCTGCGTGGTCCGCGCGGATTTGTCTTTCGTGCCTGCGAATCCGATTCTATTTTTGCTAACTCTCAGGCGTCGAGAGATTTCCCTTATCACGTTGTGTGTGTCCCAGTTTTCCTTCGTCAACTCGACAATCAGGTATTTTCCTTCTATGCCTTCTTCTCTATTGGTAATTTCCCGAACGGAGAAGTCGGTGGGCTTTGTTTTTATAACACCGCCTATTCCGTCGGTTTTCGTAAAGTAGAACCATATTCCTATTTGTTTTTCAAACTCCGAGGTTTGTTTTAGTTTCATTTCCGCTCTTTAAGAACTAGAACACGATGGAACAACATGCACACCAACAATCATCGGGTATGCACCATATTCCAGCCCATCAATGCCGTAATCAGTATAAGTAAGACCGATAGCGAGATAAGCATCATTTTTCCTCAAATACCTCAGCATTCTCAGCCCATAGGTCCAACGATGCTTCTTTTTCAATTCATTCCAGGTTTTGTAGAACGCATTGCATCTGCATGACCACCTTCGGTATATCCTGCCTGAGGAATCTTTGAAGTTAAAACGAATGTATACCTCATGACTCTTCCCCTCCTTTTTCTTTGTTGCTTTCTCTTCATACACATTCAAAACACGTGGTTTTATCAATCCCAAGCTCCTGCCACTTTTAAACACCGCATCCACCGAGGAGTCAAGATTTCTTTCTAAGAATTCCCTTTTCTCCTCTTCGTTCAGTTCTCTTTCCACGCCTTTGCAGTAAACAAAGAATCTATCTTCTTTCCTTGGACGCCTACCTCTCCACGTATCAACATATATTTTTGAGATGCAAAGGTGTTTGAAATTTTCTCCATTAGAAGTGCGGACATCTGATTCATAAACACCTTGCGGTCTTATCCAGTCACCGTTCTCGTCTATGCCCGCGATGCAGACCTGCCCGTGCTCAGGTCTTGCAACTGCCAATATGGTAAGGTTCTGCGAGGCGGCATGACGTAACGGAGCAAAATCAGCAGATATTTTGGTTATTCGTGCGTATTTTCCGACATTGGCTCTTCTCTCACTTCCACTCCAGTTCTCTATTCTCAGTACATCACCTGCTTTTATCTCGCCGCGAGAAACCAGTTCTGCCTGTTCATCCCAAAAGGATACGCGCTTGTAGCTAAATTCATCTGCGATTATAAGGTCAACGACTTTTTTGTTTCCCTCGGAGACTTTCACTGCTTTAAGAGGTAGGATTCGAAGTACTTTCCCGATTATGTTTACCATTACTTATTTTTATTTTATATAACACCTTTTTATAATATAATATCAGTTTTTAAGCGGGGTAGGGTAGTTAGGAGATCCCGTCGGGCTCATAACCCGGAGATCGATGGTTCGAATCCATCCCCCGCTATTGGAAAATGATAGTTAACGCGGATTTACATATCCATTCGCATTATTCTGCTGCTACTTCCCCACGTATGGATTTGCCCATGCTGGCGAAAGAAGCTGCGAGGAAAGGGATACAGCTACTTGGCACCGGTGATTGTTTACATCCCAAATGGTTGAGTGGGATAAGGGAGCTGGAGGAAAGGAAAGGCATTTTTTATTTTAAAAGCGAAGATGTGAGCAAAAATACAAATACTAATTTTGTGCTCACGGTGGAGGTGGAAGATGCGCGAAGAGTGCATCACCTGCTCATATTGCCCTCTATCGCGAAGGCAGAGGAATTATACGAGTCGTTTAGAAGGTATTCGCCGGATATTGATTCAGATGGCAGACCCTCGCTGAGGCTGAGTGGCGAGGAAATAGCAGAGCATGCGAAAGATGCAGAAGTCCTTATAGGACCCTGTCATGCGTTCACACCCTGGACTGCTTTATATGCCTATCATGATTCGCTACATGAGTGCTACGGCGATATGGCGGGATATGTCTCTTTTGTGGAGCTGGGATTGAGTGCGGATTCTTCATATGCGGATAGAATAAAAGAGTTGAGAGAGCTAACATTTTTGACTAACTCGGACGCGCATTCACCTTACCCTATTCGACTGGCGAGAGAGTTTAACAGGTTTCAAGTGGAAAATATGAGTTTTGAAGAGTTAAAAGCAGCGATAGAGCGGAAAAAAGGCAGGAAGCCGGTGCTTAACGTGGGTGTACCACCAAAGGAAGGGAAGTATAACGAAAGTGCGTGTATCAGGTGCTATCGGCATTATTCACACAGGGATGCGATTATAGTGAAATGGAGATGTGAATGCGG
>PIXU01000149.1 GCA_003601795.1 Candidatus Methanophagales archaeon | reverse complement strand
TGAATTCCCACGAGCACACTGCTCAACTTTCTACAGATTACGCATCCAGGGTTCAGCAGAAATTCATAAGAGGGGAAATCAATGTTTTAAGCTGTTCTACGACTTTTGAGTTGGGAGTAGATCTCGGTGAATTAGAAGCTATATTTTTACGAAATGTTCCTCCAGAACCTTCAAATTACATTCAGAGAGCTGGCAGAGCTGGCAGAAGACTTGATACAATAGGTTTTACTCTAACCTTTGCTCAACTCCGTTCACATGACCTTACATACTTTAAAGAACCTGAAAAAATGGTAGATGGTAGGATTAATCCTCCTACTGTTGAAATTCGCAATGAAAAGATTATTTCCCGGCATCTATACTCTATTGTATTGGCTAATTTCTTTAGAGAGTTCCCTGAATATTTTGGGTCTGTCGAATCCTTTTTCAAACTCGAAGGAAGTGGAATTCCAGGAACACAAAGGGTCAAGGAATATCTTGAGAAAAGACCACAGTCCATTTTGAATTCTCTGAAAAGAGTTATCCCAGAAGATTTACATAGTACCTTTGACTTCGAAAATTGGGGATGGGTAGAGAATCTAATCGGAGAAGAAGGCTCACTCACGATTGCAGATGAAAAAGTAAGGGACGAATTCGATCGCCTTAAGGAGTTTTATGATTCAAGAGAGAAAGAATGGAGAGAGACTCGTGACCAGAGAAAGCGAAACAAATTAAATGCAGATATGGATTGGGCAAATAGGAGAATGGAGACTATTAAGAGAAAGCAACTCATAGATTTTCTGGCAACTCATACCGTAATTCCAAAATACGGATTTCCTGTTGATGTTGTTGAATTAAGCGTTTTATCCCACATCTCTGCTGCTAAAAACATACAATTAGAGAGAGATTTGAGAATAGCAATTTCAGAATTTGCTCCCAGTAGCCAAATAGTTGCAAATGGATATACATGGGAGAGCTGTGGTTTAAGAGTAGTAAGAAATAGAACATGGCCTGTCTACTGGTACGCTATTTGTCCTCAATGTAGGCGATTTTACATCCAGATGGGAACAATTGAAGAAAGTCCTCCATCTATCTCATGCAAGATTCATGGAACTATACCAAGGAGGGAAATACATAGATTTGTTACACCGATCTTTGGTTTTGTAACTTCTAAAGACTATGAACCTAAAAAACCTGGTGAATCACGTCCAAGACGGGAATTTGCCACGAGGCCCTATTTCTTCAACTACAAGGAACCCAAAGAAAAGAAATTTTTGGTTGGGAACTTTAAAATCAAGTGCAGCTATTCCTCAGAAGGAGAACTGGCTGTTGTGTGTAAAGGGAAAAAAGGAGTAGGATTTTGGGTGTGCTTTACTTGCGGAGCTACTTTTTCAGAAAGACAAAGAGGGAAGCATAGAACCCCTTATGGAATAGAATGTTCAGCATCTTTGAAAGGGCCCTTGCATCTTGGACACACCTTTAAAACTGATGTCCTTTCCATCTCTTTTGAAGAGCCAAAAATAAATGAAGATGAAAGTTTTTGGTATTCCCTACTTTATGCAATTCTTGAGGGGGCAAGTCAAGCACTTGGAATAAAAAGGCAGGATATAGATGGTTGTCTCTATCCATCTGAAGAAGGTATGATGCTAATTTTGTTCGATAATGTTCCCGGAGGGGCAGGACTTGTAAAGCGTGTCGCAGATGAAGATAATATTTACAACGTACTTAAAAGTAGTTTAGAGCGGGTAAAAAACTGCACTTGTGGAAAAGAAACAAGTTGTTATGGTTGCCTCAGGAATTATCAAAATCAATTCTGTCATGAGCTGTTAAGAAGAGACGTTATTTTAGACTTTCTTGAAAATAATCTAAAAGGTGAGAAGAATGTATAAAATTGTGCCGCCAAGCGAAACGCTTCGCTACTTTCGTAGCTCACCCCTAACAGGGTTACCCAACAGATGCTTCTCCGATTTCGCTAATGCTTCGTCCAAATTTCTTGCTCCGCTCGGAACTTCGGATATGTCCAGAACGTTATCGGAAATATCTAAATGGGGGGATAGCAAGAATAGAGAATTATATGGAATTATTTGAAAGACTAAAAAAGGAGGGATGAAGATTATGCCTGAGGAGCGTGTCCCTGCTGATTATGCTAAGATGGATATTTTGAAGGTGAAGCGTTTTGATAAAATGGTTAAAGAAAACTTTATGCCAGCAATTGTCTCTACCGTTAAACAAATCATTGAGGATTATGGTGTTTTAGAAGGTATATGTGTGGATGTTGGTTGTGGCACGGCTGTTTTTGCAATTGAGTTATGCAAACATTCCAAATTAAAGATATTCGCACTGGAGAAGGAAAGAGTAATATACGAAGTTGCACGTATGAATATTGAAGAGAGCGGATTGGCAGATAGGATAATCCCCATTTTGGGTGATGCACACAAGATGCCTCTCCAGAATGAATTTGCCGATTTCATAATCAGCAGAGGTTCATATCATTGCTGGAAAGATAAGGTGCAGGTGTTTAAAGAAATTTATAGAGTATTGAAGAAGGGTGGTACTGCCCTCGTCGGCGGTGGCTTTGGGCGATATGTTACCGATGAAGAATACAAGCGTATGAAATCTCTAAGAGACCGCTCTCTTGGTGATGATGCCAAAGCTTACAGTTCGCCTGATAAATTACGAGAGGTGATAAATAAGGCAGGTATATCAAATTTCCATATAAGTTATGATCGCGCAGGTCTCTGGGTAGAAATAAAAAAATAGCTATTGAGATTTAGGCACTTCCGATAACACAGCATATACGGTTCACTTCATTCACCCAAATTTCGGCTTCGCCGAAACTTCGGATATGCTGGGAACGTTGTGCGATATGCCGTTAAAATATCGAGAAGGTAAAAAACATGTTTGAGAAATATCATAACATCAATTGTTTCAATCCCCAAAACCCGGACAAAATTCATTTCCGGTTTTAACTCAGGAATTTAAGAGTACGCTCATCTCCCTAAACCATCGTGAACAGAATGATGGATGCGAAACCAAGTTTCCTTTGAGTTGAACAAGAACTCAAAGAATGAGGTGTAGTTGCGCAGATAGTGTTTTGATACACCTCAGAATTTTTTAGTATCACGATGAAATGCGGAGATGAGCGTTCTTCTTTTTTCATTTCTATTCTACTTACTTTTTAGAGTAATAGCAATGTTGTTGGTTTAAGTTTTTTTGTAATCGGATCCACCTCAAGACCCATTGCTTCAAGCGCAGTAACACCAAGCACGGGGTTATCCTTAGATTCTCCAAATATTGCTGGTGCTGCACCTTCGAACTCATTAAATTCATAGAATATATCGCTTACATCTCTCTCTATCATTTCTCCATTAGCCAGCATGAATTTCCTCCTTCGCTTGGGCTTGACCTCAATTTCATTCAATAAAACCCCTGGCACGACCGAGTATAATGCACCCGTATCTACCATTAGCTCTACCTCGCCATATTTAGAAGGATCGGTTAGATTACGTATTTTGACCCTGGCATGAATGAATCCCATTTTCTCTCCCCTTTTTTCGCCTCCTTTATTTTTACCTTTCATCACTACTGATATATTTCTCACTTCCGCTTTATAAATTATCAGTACATCGTAAAGTAAATTAAGGTAGTAGGGAGCCCATCCAATAAATAGCAAATAAGATCTAATCCCCCACATTCCGCACATCTTGATATAAATTACCACAGAATTTAATTTTATACTGGCTCTATACCATATAACTTTAAATAGGGAACATCACATATCAAGTACTTATGTTAACAAGTGTAACGTATACGAAGGCGAATTTGCTCTCACCGATCGATTACAGTGGGTATACCAGTAAAAGCATGGATCACCTGGGCATAGTAGCCACAGTGTGCAAGGAAATCGGCTTGGCTGACGAAATCAATAGGATCGTTGGTGTGGACCCGAGGCAGAAGGTGACCTGCGGCGAGGCTGTTGTTGCCATGATCTTAAATGCTTTGAGATTCGTTGACCGCCCACTGTACCTGTTCCCCGAGTTCATGGCAACAAAGCCCGTGGAGATACTGATAAGGGAAGGGTTGAAACCAGAGGACTTCAATGATGATGTCCTGGGGAGGACTTTAGATAAGTTATACAGAGCGGGCACTGAGGGGGTGTTCATGCGGATCGCCGCCAATGCGTATGGTGAATATTCGGGGCGCTTTCTCCACAATGACACCACCTCAATGAGCCTTCAAGGTGCGTACGAGCATGAAGAGGGCGACATAGACGCCGTGCCAATTCAGATAACCCATGGCTACTCCAGGGACCATAGACCGGACCTGAAACAATTCGTTATTTCTCTGGTGATGTCTGACAACCTGCCGGTCTTCATCCAGGCATTGAGCGGCAATGCCTCGGACAAGGACCATTTCAGAGAGATCGTGAAAGAATATGGGCGGTCATTGCAGGAGAAGTGGGGCGAAGACAAGATATGGGTCTGGGACAGTGCGGGATACTCGGAGAAGAATCTGCGAGAGATTTCTGAGAGCTACAAGTGGATAATGAAGGTTCCAGAAACGTTATCCGAAGCAAAAGAAGTGCTGGAAAACGCGGACGCGAAAAAGATGAGAAGCACTTCTCTCGATGGTTACCGCCTCTTCAGCATCGAGGTGGAATACGGTGGCGTAAAGCAGCGCTGGGTAGTGGTATTCTCAGAGAATACAACTACCCAGCGCTGCTTCACGCTCCCGTATTCCACCTCGGTGCTGAAGAGGTAGTAACCATTGAGAGAAGTGCTTTTCATCTTTTCCGTGTCCGCGTATTCCAGCACTTCTTTCGCTTCGGATAGCGTTTCTGGAACCATCATTATCCACTTGTAGCTCTCAGAAATTTCTCGCAGATTCTTCTCCGAATATCCCGCACTGTCCCAGACCCATATCTTGTCTTCGCCCCACTTCTCTTGCAATGACCGCCCATATTCTTTCACAATCTCTCTGAAATGGTTCTTGTCCGAGGTATTGCCACTCAAAGCCCGTATAAAAACGGGCAAGCTGTCAGACATGACCAGAGAAAACTGTTTCAGGTCCGGTCTGTGGTCCCTGGAGTAGCCATGGGTTATCTGAATTGGAACGGCGTCTATGTCGCCCTCTTCATGCTCATACTCACCTTGAAGACTCATTGAAGTGGTGTCATTGTGAAGAAAGCGCCCCAAATATTCACCATACGCATTGGCGGCGATCCGCATGAATATCCCTTCGGGGCTCGCTCTGTATAACTTATCTAAAGTCCTCCCCAAGACATCATCATTGAAGTCCTCTGCTTTCAATCCTTCCCTTATCAATATCTCCACAGGCTTTGTTGCCATGAACTCGGGGAACAGGTACAGTGGGCGGTCCACAAACCCGAGAGCATTCAAGATCATGGCAACAACAGCCTCGCCGCAGGTCACCTTCTGGCGTGGATCCACGCCAACGATCCGATTGATTTCGTCTGCCAGGCCGATTTCCTTGCACACCGTGGCTACTATGCCAAGGTGGTCAAGGCTTTTACTGGTATAATCGGCATAATTGAGTGGGGAGAGCAGATTCG
>PIXU01000148.1 GCA_003601795.1 Candidatus Methanophagales archaeon | reverse complement strand
TAATATTCACGTTCACCGGAGCACAGGTAATGGTAGCAATTACGTTGTATGCATCGCCAGTACCGTTGTTCACGAAATGGACATCATTCCAGGCTCTGAAGAGAGTCGGGAACGGGTCCCATTCATAGCCCTTTGAAGAAACCGAAGTATTCCAGCGATATTCGTCCGGGCAGAGCTCTGCTTTAGGTATGCAAATGTCAGTCTGTTCAGTCACAGTTGTAATAGGAGTTTCGGTGCTGTCAATTGTAGCATAATTAGTAATTTTTGCTCCTGGAGTGGTGTTTGGATCAACCTGCACCACCAACTGCACACACTGCTGTGCTGCTCCTGCTGAGAGTGTTCCGATGTTCCATGTAACTGTGTGCGTCGTTGCGTTATAGATTCCTCCACCAGTAGCCGATATAAAGTTTGTCTCCGCAGGAAGATTGTCTGTGAGCGTCACATTGTGAACATCATAGGCATTTGCCGTGTTGTCGTAACAAATTGTGTATGTGATATTATCCCCAGGGTTAACACAGGTGGCGACTCCATCATCCTTGCTCAAATTCAGCGGGTTGACAATAACATTTGCTATTGCTAACCCCGCCGGTGTTCCAATGTCACCAGTGCTTTGTTTCTTAGTGAAGGGTGTTGTGCTTGTGTCCCAGACACTTATATCCTGCGCCTCAGAGGGTCCACCTGTCACATATACATAGCCAGTGATTTCATCCACAGCAACACCACACCCACGGTGTCCCAGGTTTCCCGTTGTTTCTGTCTTTGTTTTTACATCATACTTGCTGAGGAGACGTGAACCATGCCACCCACCAACTGTGTAAACAATGTTCCGATGTGTATCAACGGCAACATCAACCGGCATATGGCTGACTCGGAAAGATAATGTTGGAATTTCGGCGATGTCGTTCCAATTCACCACATTAACATTGTACGCTCTTACCATGTAATTGGGAGTATCTGATACCCAGAGTATACCTCTGGTATCATCAAGTGCAAGACCATAACCCCACGAAAGTCCAGGTAATTCAATCACAGTTAAAAGCTTCAGCTTTTCGGCTGTGGAGTTCCAATGATAGATGTAAAGGTCATTAGTCGCCCTTCTTAGCGTGTATACAATATCGTTAACATCATCTATATCGATCCCAGCGAGATTTGAGGGACCGGATGAGCGGCCAATGGATCTCGGTGTTCCTACTGGCGGAACCTCTACGATTTCAATCCCCGGACTGAATTCGCTCGTAATAAAGATTATTGTTCCATTATGTGGATCTATAGTATCAATCGCTATTCCCGCCGGGTCGCTTGCATACCATAGCCTGTAGGTTGCCTGTTTAGTTATCGTACCATCAGGCGCTATATTCCATGCGTCAAACTGGCTACGATGGTGTTCAGAACAAACGAAAAGCGCTTTTGCCGCAGCGGTTCCCACCATAGCAACCGATAAAATCACTAAAGCCATTGCGAAAATGCAGAGAATCTGCTTTATCGCCGGGTATTTTTGTTTTTCATCTCCTTCCATTTTCCACATCACCTCCCTTTCATTTGGGTATTTATGTCACAGCGCCCCTCCTCGGCGCTCACATTTTCACTGCTGAGAGGTTGTGGGTTATTTGCATGGCGGGCACAGATATAAAAAGGGCTGCATCTCAGGGATAGGGTATTCCCCATGAACCCCGACCTCGATCTCTTCCGATCTGATTTCTGGCTTGCAGTATTCTTCTCTCCTCATTTTCTTCCTCACATCACCTCCCTTTTGTTTTTTCGTAATACAGCCCTCCGATGGAGGTCGCTGTATTACCATGATGCGTTCTGACATACTTCCTCCATCTCGCATACTTACATGCGCTTGGCGATGCTCCCACGATATCGCCAGTTTCGAGATAAACTACTCCAGGGCACCGAATGCAGAAAGGTGCCAAATCGCAAGAGGGGCATGTTGTCAAATCATGAGCAGTTAGGTTTCGCAACCTCTTCAACTCTTTGCTTGGCTGTGTGTGCCATATCTCCTTAAAGCTCTTCTCTCTCAAGTTTCCAACCGGTATAGGCATCATCACACACGGATATACCGTTCCATCAGGCGAAATACAGCATCCTGCCTTACCCGCTTTGCATATAAACCTGTCAGAAATGTCTTTACTTTTCTCTGATAGATAACTTAACATGACTCCATCATAGTCTTCAGGCAAATACTCTATCATTTCTTCGAAGGACAAATCATATTTTAGAGGCTCTAAAGAACCGTCTCTCCTCGGCGCAAGCCCCGGATTTATTCTTGGGTGAGCGCCCAACTCTTCAGCCAGCGCTTCCATCTCCTCCCGCTCTTTCACATTTAAGTTCATAAGAACGGTTTTAATAGTAACATCTATTCCACACTCAACAAGTCTTTTTATGGCTTCTACTGTGCGCTCAAAAGAGCCTTTCACTCTTGTAATATAATCATGCGTTTTTGCAGTTGCTCCGTAAAGACTGAACTCAAATTTCACGGGCTTCATCTTTCTTATCTCTTCCACTTTTTCAGGTGTTATTAATGTGCCATTTGTCATGAAAGTTAGCAGAAAACCCTTCCTCTTCGCATGCCATGCAATCTCAAACAAATCATCTCGCATGAAAATCTCACCGCCAGTGAAAGCCAAGAAGAAAGTGCCCATCTCCACCAATTGATCAATTATATTCTTGACTTCTTCTGTGGATAATTCATTAATGTTTCCATCTTTCACGATAAAACAATGTCTGCAGTTCAAATTGCATCTATAAGTCAGCTCAAACATGACAGAATATGGAATATATCTCTCAACACATTTGTTCACAACCTCCTCAACAAGTCTTATAGGTGATTCAATCGCCATCTTTGCCACCCTTCCTTTCTCCAGCGGGAAGAATATGCAGAAGATTTTTATCTGCGAGTTGCGCAACAAATTCCAATACATCCACTTTCGCAACTTCAAAATCAACATCAAAACGCTCATAAATGGAACGAACAATTTCTATTATACTCCGAGTTCCATCAGCGAGTTCCCAGATGATACTTCCCACCTTGTTCAGCGTGTGAATTTCTCGTCCGTCAGCAGTGAGAATGACAACTTCATCATCTATCATCCTCCACACCACGTCTTCTGACCTGCGCGGGCAACTATCTAATGAAATCATATCTACTCACACTCCCACAATTTCATCAATACAGCTCCAAAAACTTTTATCAGGTATGAATCTCAGCTCATAAAAGGGAACATTCCTCGCAACATCCGCACAAAAGTCTAACATCTCCAATAACATCTCCCCCCTGTTCTCCGGAAGCAAAGAATCAGGACAGACAACTTCTTTCAAAAATTGAGATATAAACTCGCCCTTACTTATCCCTCTTATGATGTTCTTCTTGCCATGATTTATTATGAAAATCGCCTTTAAGGGTGCGCTTCTATTCCTGTTCTCTAAGAAATCTCCACGGAAAGGCGTGCTTCTCACAATATATCCCTCCCTCTCCTTCTTTATAATTATTATCTCATCATTCAACACGGTGTAATCGGAAGATAATCTCGCTATTGTTGACTTACCGCTTTCAGATGGTCCGACAAATGCGTAACCATATCCATCTTTCGAGACTCCGCATGCGTGCACAAGAAAGCTGTTCTTACTTTCTGCGGGATGATTATGCTTCATCAGTGTGTAATATACCATGAACATGAACTGTTTGAATATACGAATGCCCTTCCTTGAAAAATACACCGTGCATCGTTTTTCTTTAAGATTTAATGTTCCTGTCACCTCACCAGAGAGAAGATTAAAGCTGTTTCCTTTCACAGCCTTCGGATGGAGACTGAGCAAATCGCATTCAAAACCTCCAAATTCCTTATCTGATACCTCCTCTATGTTCATATCTATAATAAGTTCTGGCTCCTTACATGTGTATCCTTTGAAATACTCCCTCAGATAGGAAGAGAAGGCTGTATCCTTAAATCTCAACGAAATGCAAACATCTCCTATCTGCAATTTACACGCTTCATCCTCCATTCCACAGATTAATCAAGAGGGGCAGTATAAAAAATTATAAGTGGAAACTACATATATTGAAAACATATGTAAGAAACAGATAGGAGAGGGAAGATCAGTTTGTTCGTTCTTTTGATGAAATTATGGATGATATGGACTATAGAGCAAACATAAAGAGCCAAAGAGATCTTACACTTTTAATGCACCTTAAGTGGATAACTTTAGAGAAAGATGGGAAGTTATGAGAATTTTAGTATACTAATTGATAAAGTATTACATTTCTTTTGTTAGAGGATAAATTTATCGTTGAAGAATCTCCTTGGGTCAGCGAGAGTTAGCATAAAAATCTTTCAATTTTACCTGAAGAAATGAGGACGACCCTGCTTATTTCAGATTCATCCACAATTTTGTATTTTATCTCTTCTTTTTGCCTCAAAGCATCTACAATTTTCTCTGCAAATGCCTTAACGAGGGCGTGTGAGGGCATTGCATCCCTTTTCAGTCTTTTCCTTGAGAATCCGAGATGCATGTATGCCTTAACTTCAACAAAGTCAGGCATCGCCTCCGCAATCAATTCCGCATATTTCTCCGGATGCACCATATTTAATCCATTTATGCATGTTATTCTCACAACTGTTCTTGTTCTTCTCGCATTTTCCCTCGCTTCCTCTTCCTTTCTCACAATTTTTTCCGCAGACTCACGCTCAAATCCCCCTTTCTCACGCAAGACTTCAAGCGACTCAAGTATTCTTTCCCAGAAATTTGCCCCCGAAATCTTCTTGTAGATTTCCTCGTTTGGAGCATTCAGCGAGAGATACAACTGCGTTGGATTTATTCTGCGCAAAACTTCAGGATGCGTGCCGTTCGTCACGACAAAAGTCGTGCAGCGAAGGCGGTGAAATTCCTCAATTAACTCACGCAAGTAAGGGTAGAGCGTCG
>PIXU01000147.1 GCA_003601795.1 Candidatus Methanophagales archaeon | reverse complement strand
TCGCACAATGCCATTTTAGAAACATCTCCTACAACCAAGTTAGCGTCCAGCCCATAAAACCGCAAGTTCGCTTCAGCACCTCTTGCCATCTTTTCCTGTATGTCAATGCCCACCAACGTCGTCGCACTCCCTATCAGCCCTGCTTCTATTAATATGCCACCCGTGCCACAAAAGGGGTCAAGCAGAACCCCACCTCCCTCTTTTATCTCACTGAGATTAACGAGAGCACGGGCAATTTTTGGCGTTATAACACCGGGCAAAAAGAAAGGTCTTAAATGCGGTCTTCGCACCTCAAATTGTTTCTTATCCGTTGAATGCACGAGCAAACATAAAAGACACGTGTTTTTTGCGAACAGAAGAACGAATGTTTTAGCGGGATTCGTGAGGTCCACTTCATATCCTTTGCGTTTTATGATTTCACCTGCTTTTCGCTCTAAATCCCTTTTCGATGACAGCGGTCGTTTCCCTTCGGATAGAAATAGAGACGGCGTGCCTTTTTGTTTAACACGCACGCGCACGGCAAATGTACGCTCTTGTTTCATAATGCCGTGTATATCCGCATTTTTAATGAGTGCCAATATGTCCTCCGCTTTCTCGGGTTTTGGCTTGCTCTCACCGCGTATTTCGTATATGCAGTGCGTCATTCCCAGCCGCTTTGACAGGATGTTGAATGTTTTACCTCCGGGCGAGAGTTGTGCGTCAATCACCAGTATTCCATCCGAGAACGTTTTCTCCGCATACGGGATGTTTAAGGCACGCAAACATGCTAAGACCTCTGATTTCGGTAGTGTTTCATGCTCCCTCGATAGTTCAAAAGCGAGTTGCATTTGGATTAATCTTTTATTAAAAATTATAAAAAGGAAATTTACTGCGTTTCAAACATAAACTGATGGAAAAGAAGATCAGACTATCTACACCGCTGGAAGAGGAAGAAATAAAGAAGTTGCAGTTGGGTGACGTTGTGTATCTCCGCGGAGACGTATATACTGCGCGGGACAAGGCACACCATAGAATCATAGAATATGAAAAGAGGAGCGAGGAGACGCCCATTAAGAAGGGTGCTGTGATTTACCATTGCGGGCCGCTCGTGCGGAAGCAGAAGAGCATAGACCGAGGCGAATGGGAAATCGTAGCAGCAGGCCCCACCACCAGTGCGAGAATGGACGCTGTAACACCCGCGGTAATAGAAAAGCTGCGGATTCGTGCCATAATAGGAAAAGGCGGGATGGGCATTCCCACGAGAGATGCGATGTGTAAATATGGCTGTGTGTACTTCGCGATAACCGGCGGTGCAGCGGTTTTAGCTGCCACGCAGATAAAAACCATAAAAGCAGTATATTGGGAAGACCTCGGTATGGCTGAAGCGGTCTGGCATTTTCTTCTTGACGATTTTGGGCCTCTTGTGGTCAGCATAGATGCAAGCGGTAATAGCTTGTATGAGGAAATAAATGAAGAAGCAAAGCGAAAAGTGTATGACCTGAGCCAATCGGCAATCGCTAAATAGGGAATAGAATAAACGTTTGCGGTATTTGTATAGCTCTTTTATAACCACCCGATTACACAGATTTTCACAAGAAACTTTTTTTATTTTGGGCTCGCTTCCCTTCAAAACTTCCAGTAGCTCTTCGATTTTATCCCGGCTTATATCTGGAATTTGTTTTTTATCATAACTTGAATTGGCAGCATTTTCATCACTGGAAACGTGCTCTGATTTTTTATCCAAAACAGCTTTGTTCTGCGATGCAGGTAGCATATGCGGCTGCAACCACACCAATTCCTATCACCGCTAATATGCCCAGGAACATCAATTTGTTTATGATAATCGCTTCCATTATTTTCACCTGTTTATTTTTCATCCTTTTTCGCTTTCGCCTCCTAAAGAGCGCTACGCCACCCTCGGCGTTAAGGCGCGGGATTTCTTTTTTTTTCATCGCTTGCGTCACACCCTTCGGCATTGAAGCACCCATACGAACCTCGGTTGGAACAACATAAATAAGGAAGGTGGGACGATTGTCCCAAAAATGAGACAAGATGTTTTGGGGATGGAGAAGCGTTCTTTTACGATTATTGATGCCCTAAAAAATATCGCTTTTAGCTATCGCTGATTATTAATGCCTGAGGGATGGGAGAAAAAGGGAAGGGATAGGAAAAAGGCATCGAGCAAAGTCCTTTGAAAAATCTTCAAGACAACTTTGGGCCTCTTATGGTCTGCATAGATGCAAACAGAAACAAATTTGACGAAATAGTTTTCTGCGTAAATCCACGTAAATCTGCGTCCTAAATTACCGATTAACACAGATGATGAGAATCAACACGGTTAAACTAAAATAAATCTGTATAAACTAACACATTACCCGCAGTTGAATACCGTATTAATAGTAAAAGAGTTCATAAGAGAACATAGCGGAGAATACAAAAAATGGCAGTATAGGAACATCTACCAAAAAATGATGTACCCGACATTTAACATTATATTTGATTTCCTTTTGGCATCTGGGAAGATAGCCGTAGACGGCGAGGGCAAAATATGTTGTATATGGAATCCCGGGTTAGTGAAAAGATACCTGGCGGACAAAGCATTAATAGTTAGATAATAATCTCTGGAAATACAATCTTCCGAATGCCTGGCGGTTATTATATTCAGTTGCTAGGGATGAGTTTATCATAATCTCAATCATCTTGGAGTGGTTACCCCATAAAGAATATGAACGGCGTTTTAAATATTGATGGAATGTATAATTATGCTTCCCCCGCATTTATCCTTACATAATCATAAGAAAGGTCACACCCCCATGCGGTCGCTTCGCTTTCCCCTATCCCCAGGTCCACTTCAATAAATATCTCCTTATCCTTCATTAGCTCTCGCACCACACCCGACAGATCCATAAATTCCCCGTTCTTCACCGCTGAAACCTTATCCTTATCTTCACCTTTTAACCCTATGGATATTCTGCTCGGGTCAACGCCGCTAACGGTAGTACAGCTTCCGATAGCGGCTATTATACGACCACACATAAAATCTGGGCGTTCACCAAAGATAGCGCTTTTCACTAACGGGCTTCGGACTATTGACTTTGCTGCTTCTTTTGCATCCGCAACAGACGCTGCCCCTTTTACCCACGCTTCGATAAACTTTGTCGCCCCTTCCCCATCCCTTGCGATTAGCTTCGCGAGCTCTTTGCATACGAAATTCAAACCTTCTTTAAAGTCACCTTCACTTATCTCTCCTCCCTGACCCGTGGATACGAGCAATATCAGATCGTTCGTACTCATGTCACCATCCACAACGACCATATTAAATGAATTCGCAACGGCATCCTCAAAACTCGCCCTCTGTATTTCCTCACTCAGCCGAGCATCGGTATAAATAAAAGAGAGCATCGTGGCAGTAGCTAAATGAGGAAATATCATTCCTGACCCTTTTGCTATTCCTCCTATTACTACGCGTTCTTCATCGCCCGTATCAATGCGTATTGCTCGTTCCTTATAGAAGGTATCGGTAGTCAATATAGCCTTCGCTGCGGCCGTACTGCCTGCCGCTTCGGCAGTTAAACCATTCACCACGTGTCCGAGTTGCCTTTCTATTAACTCCATATCTAATTGTTTCCCGATGGGACCCGTAGATGCAACCGCTATCTCTTTTTTATCGACTCCTAACGAATCAGCAGCGAGTTCCGCCATTTTTTCTGCGTTCCTCATCCCCTGCTCGCCGGTAAAGCTATTTGCACAACCGCTGTTTGCAATTATTGCCTGTATTTGCCCTTCACATCCCTCAAGCTGTCGCTTTGTAAACAGAACAGGTGCGGCTTTTATTTTGCTCGCTGTGTACATACCTACTGCTTGCCCTTTCCCTTCTATCACTGCTAACCCATTATGCCCCTCTTTTATCCCGTATGCTCGTACCCCTTTCACTGCGCATAGTCCACCTCGTACTGTTTCTATCTTCATCTCCCCTCTACCGCTTGCTATATACAGCAGGATAAATATAACGTATATCCCTTTTTCCCTTTTTCTTTGGTAAAACTTTCGTACATCATTATTCTGCTCTCGTAGAAATTTATATTTAAAATATCTGAATATGTATAGTAGATGTGGAGTAGTGAGGTAAAGTAAAAGAAGGGTAAACGAAAAGTAAAGAGGGCTCGTGGTCTAGTTGGTTATGACACCGCCTTCACACGGCGGAGGTCATGCGTTCGAATCGCATCGAGCCCATCTCCATCATAGAATAACTTTTATCTTTATCTTTTACTATATCAATATTATATATGTACACAAATAGTCCCATATACAAACTGACAGAACCCGTTTGTTTATGTTGCCAATTGGGATAGTAAGGTGTAGTAAAGGTAATGGCGAAATCGGAAGATAAAGGAGAAGGAACCTTAAAGGAGGGAAATAAGATGCATGAAGTAGATACAACAAAGTATATGGTTCACGCTAACATCACAGCTGAAGGTTTTGTTGAGAAATCCGATGTGGTTGGCGCAATATTTGGGCAAACAGAAGGTCTGTTAGGCGACGAGTTAGACCTGAGAGACTTGCAGAAGAGTAGTAGAATAGGCAGAATCGAGGTGAACATAGAGTCAAAAGGGGGGAAATCGCGCGGTGAAATACTTGTCCCCTCTGGTCTGGACAAGGCGGAAACTGCGATATTAGCCGCTTCCTTGGAGACGATAGACCGGGTCGGCCCGTGTATTGCACACGTGGAAATCACCGGGATAGAGGACATAAGGGCGACAAAAAGGAGAAGAATCACCGAGCGAGCAAAACGACTGATGCGCGAAGTTATCGAGACGAGCATTGACAGTGAAACGATGGTGAGTGAAGTGAAGCAGGCGGTAAGAATGGAAGAAATAACCAGCTACAAGGGCCTGCCCGCAGGACCGAACATAGAGAGTTCGGATGCCATACTGATCGTAGAAGGGCGAGCAGACGTGCTAAATCTGCTTAAATACGGGATAAAAAACACGATCGCTGTGGAAGGTACAAACATACCGCCTGCAATACCCAAGCTGAGCAAGAGAAAGACCGTTACTGCTTTCTTTGATGGGGATAGAGGTGGCGACCTTATATTAAAAGAGCTTTTACAGGTTGCAGACGTTGATTACATCGCCATGTCGCCAGAAGGGAGAAGCGTAGAGGACATGACATACAAGGAAATATCAAAAGCATTGCACAATAAGACACCCGTAGAGCAGCAGGGATACGAGAAAAAGGAGCAAGAAGCGAAGCAAGTTCAAAAACCGCAACCGAGGATAGTACAAAGAAGGACCAGCAAGGTTAAGGAGGAGGAAGGAGAGGAAGAGGAGAAGAAAACAAGTCTCTTCAAAACACATCTGCAAGAGCTTGGGGGCACGTTTAAGGCACGGCTATTAGACAAAGAGAAGAAAGTAGTAAAGGAGACCACGGTGAGGGAGCTGGCGAACGAACTAAAAGAAACGAGCGAAAACGCGAAAAGCGTGGTGTTTGACGGTGTGATAACGCAGCGAATCGTAGACCTCGCAAAGGATAAGGATTTGGACTATGTCGTAGGAATAAAAATGGGGGACGTGACTAAAGTGCCCACCTCACTGAAGATACTTACCACAGACTCAGCCTAATGGAATGGCACTATCTAAAAATAAAAAGCCAGTGATTTATCACCGCGAAGAGCGCGGGATTAGAGGTTTAGTTTATTAGCGGTTCAGCTCGTTAGCTAAACATCCAAACCGCTAAACCGCTATCTTCTGTGTGCTCTGCGGTGAAATTTTGGTGTTTGGGATTCGTGATTTCTTGAACTTATCTTATGTATCCCAATTCCTCTTCACGAGTCCTTGGAATCTGTGCTTGCTCCATCTCCTTCAGTCGTTCAACAACCTTTTCCATCTCTTCTGCACGGTCTTCCAATGCCTGCATAGGTATTTCAAGATTCAATGCATTACCAAGGATTTTGAGCACTGCTTGCGCACTTTTGGGGTCTACCAGATACCCTGAGGTGAGACCGAGCAAACAAACTGCAGGGATACCTCTCTGCCCCCCAAGACCTAATAGAAGCCCTGATGCACCCACGATACTGCCCCCTGGCTCTTCCTCCCTGAATTCTACACCGTATTTCTTCATCTCCTCTACAAGTTCAGCATCATTCGCAGCTCCAAGCACCATTTGCTTTTCCACGAGCTGCCCTATTCCATAACCACCAAGCGTGTATATACGCGAAACGCCGTATTGCTGCGCGAGGTCAAGAAGCGTCTCAGTTATAAGATAATGCCCCTCGTTTGTAACGCTCTGCTGGTCACCACTGACGATTAACAAATCCAGATTCTTTGATTTCCACGCATATACCTCGTTTTTGCATAATCTGACCGTTCCATCGTCATTTACCAATACCTGAGGGGGGAAATGCCACGAATAAATTTCCACTATCTTCTCGGCGCCCAGCTCATGTATTATATGCTCAGCTACTAATTTACCCACGTTTCCTACGCCCGGAAGCCCTTCTATCAGTATGGGCTTGTTCAGTTTCACCTTCTTTAGCTCATGCACTTCTATCTCTTCCATATTTCATCATCCTTCTGTATTTCCCATACGGGTCTTTAGGGGAAAATCTTGGAGGCGTTGTTTCCTTCGTTCTTCGCCCACACCTCTCACAGACCTCTTTCAGTGTATATTCCCCGCACGCTTCACATTTTCTTATCTTTGACATAAATATTTTTTTGTAAGATAAGCTTTTCCTTTTTTTTAAAAAAAAAATGTTCAGAAAAAGCCAGGCTTTAATTTAAGAAGATTTTCTGTAAAACTTCCCGGTCCCTTCTTTACTCTTTACCTCTTCAATGGCCGCATTAGCCGCGTCACTTAATACGTTCTCTGCCTTTTTATAATCGGGTGCGGTAACACGTATCTTATATCTCGGCGCCGCTATGTAGGAACATTCCACTTTGACGCCATTGGCGTTTGTGTTTGTACCAGCCACCTTTTCCGCCTTCTTCAGCGCCTTTTTTATTATTTCCACACCGTCAGACAGGGGACAGGTTAGCTCTACATAGCCCGATATTTGCACTGACGGGATTTTAACGTTCGTAACTGCCACTTTGTGTATGGCATCTACATATTCAGGATTTATTCCAAGCGGAGTCAGTGCTTCTTTGCCTACCTTTACAACCTCTACAAACGCATCGTATAAACTGCCGTACGTATCCACTAATTTCCGCTCAACCTCATCGAGTTCCTCATTGCCGATTTTGACGGCGGTAGAT
Organism: Candidatus Methanophagales archaeon; assembly: GCA_003601795.1. Classification (GTDB taxonomy): domain Archaea; phylum Halobacteriota; class Syntropharchaeia; order Alkanophagales; family Methanospirareceae; genus QEXZ01. The sequence goes on along the minus strand of PIXU01000147.1, from coordinate 1,747 downwards.
GACGAAAGAGCAAGCGAGAGCAGATTCTTTACTTTCCTCTCTCGTTTCCACTCTTTTATCCTCTCCTTTTTTTGACTTTCCTTTACCGCCTTTAGTGATAGATCTATATGCCCTCTCTGTGCATCCACGTGCAGCACTTTACATACGATCTTCTGCCCTTCCCGGACATAGTCCCGGAGATGTTTCACCCAGCCAGAAGATACCGCAGAGATATGAATCAGCCCTTCCTTACCCCCGTATTCCTCGAGCCCGACGAACACCCCGAAGGTCTTAAGCTCTTTTACCGTGCAAACTACAAACTCATCCTTCTCTGGCCATTCTTCCCTTATTATTTCCATGATGGTTCCGTATGATATTTTAAATATGACTATTCAAAGACGTTTATTATCCTGCTTTTTATCTCTGCTTTTCCTCCTTTCGGCACAACCAGGGTTCTCCCGCAGACGTTACATTTTACGCTCGTGGATGCATGGTCAAAAACGACCTGCTCATTTTCACAATCGTCACACTTCACCATTATAAACCTGCTTCTCGTTTTCTTCTCGGTTTTCATTTTATGCCCGCCTTCTCCTTCTATTGAGGATATCTTATTTTCTTTAATAAGAGTTACTTATAAGTTTAAGAAGGTTCGATTCCTTAAAGAAAAATGGGCGACGTGGGATAGGGTAAAAAGGCATGCTCTTCGTCATTATTGGCATACTATCTCAATGCTGACTGATCACTTGGTCTTTTCGCCTGAATATCGCGGGACGGTTTTGCTCGGCGATGTTGTAGAGGCAGCGGAAGAAATCATAGATGATGAGAAAGATGCATCTTTCAAAACAGGATGCATAATGCTATATACAAAACTTTTTCACGCTCACATGCCGCGTACTTAAAGTTATGAGGTATGTGACTTGGGCTTAATACAGGAGAAAATGAAGAGCGTAGGTGATGATTGTAGTTTGTCCGGAAGGATGTAGATGGACCAGATTTGGATATAGCACTGAATAGGCGGGACATGTGAAGTAAGTTTGAATATATAACTTTATATTTTTAAAATTTCACTTGGTTTCTTTTTGTTGAACATATAATCTCATTTCCATAAATATTTTCCATGGAGATTGTTTATATATAGCGTTTTGCTAATATAATTTGATTTGTGGGGACGAATAAGATGTAAGAAGAGATCACGGACTTCTTCTCCTTTTCGGAGGAGGATTTGGATGATTTTAGTTATGACAGATACAAATTCGGCGGATTGCGGTTCTTCTTAGAACTCGCCATCTTTTTGGCAGTGAAGCTGGGCATTGAGAGTCCAAAGAGCAGTATAAGCTTTTTCAGGATGTGTAGAGGGTTTCTTGAAGGTATAGAAGGATTGAGGGCATATAACGGATACAAATATTCGACTGCCGCCATGATCAATTTTTTGTTATTTGTGCGTTTATGTCGCTTTAAAAAGCGAGAAAGTGCATTAGAATTCCTTGAAAAGCACAAAGGATGGGCTATTGCATTAGGATTCCACAATGGGGTTCCTCACGAGTCGGACGTCACAAAATTCATAAATAAAATTGGCGCTGATTTAGACGTCTATTTTGTCCAATTGCTCAGATTTATCCGTGAAAACGTCCAGATAGGAGGAACAAAAGCTTTTCATAGTATCCTCTTTTCAGTAGCTAACATTTTTTAAACGTTGCACCATCATTTAAAAAGGTTTAATGGAGGTGAACACTGTGCAAACCCATACATATCTACAAGAAACCATATT
>PIXU01000146.1 GCA_003601795.1 Candidatus Methanophagales archaeon | reverse complement strand
TTTTTTAAATCTGCTTCCACTTCTTTTGCCTTCGCCAGAACTTCTTTCTTCTTCATCGCCTTCCCCAGTTCTTTATATTCCTTTTCCATGAAACTGCCAGCATTTTTGAGGAAGTGATACTGGCAGTATTGCATTCTTCCGAAGAACCTCTCTTCTAAGCACTTTAATGCCCACGTTCTGGTATTTTTCGGAAAGAGTCTTTTTGAAGATGGAGATCAAATTGTAGGCGATGAAGTTGAAGTATATCGTGCATTTCACGGCGTTTATCTTTCTGCTGGGCAATTTGTTTATATACCAGTAGCTCTTCTCTTCTTTGAAAAAAACCTCAACGCTCCACCGATTTCTGTACTCGTCTATGATTCCCTTTGCAGAGTGAATGGATGCAGGTATGTTTGTAAGCCATATCTCTATGCTCTTCTTACCTTTCTCTTTCACCGCAATTGCCCTCAATTTCTCTTCACAGTTAGAGACGTCCACCATCCTCTCTGCGATTTCCACTGGCTCTTTCATTGCATCCCTCTTCTCTTTCGCGCTCTTTCCGCGCTCGGTCTTCGGTTGATATTCTTTTGGTGAGGCTAATTTTTCCTCTACGTATTCCTCCGCCGGTATTTCGCTCACCTGGTCTGCCACCTTCGTGCCTTGCTTGCCACGGCAGACAAACTGGATATGATTCTTCTTCAGCCAATCAAAATGCTTCCCATCGTAGAAGCCACGGTCAAAATAGACCTTCTTGAGTGTTGATTTGCCGAGAATATCCCTCGCGCGCTCAAGAAGCGGTATAAGATTTAGACTATCGCCTTTGTTGATAGGAAAAAGCGTAAAATCGATTAAGATGCCACAAACAGGGTCGTAAATAACAAAAATCTTGTAGCCCTTCTTTTTCTCCTTTTTGAGATAATCATACACCTCTGCTGTCCCTTCCTGGACTTTTCCTTCGCCGTATAGCTTGCTGCTGTCTACTGATGCAACACTGCCATCCATCAGCTTCAACTCCTCTAACCACTGGAGAATCAGTTTGTATGACTCCTTTAGCTCTGTTACTGAATATCTCTCCACGTCGCGGGAAAGAGTAGGAATGCTGGGCGTATCATCGCTTTCTATCGTGCAGAACATCGCGAGAAGCGGGTCTTCCTCTACCTCGTTCTCCAGCTCGTGCAAGTCCTCAAGACCCGTGATCATCTTCACAATAAGCGTTAGACTGATCTGGAGCATGGGATAGCCCCTGATCTTCTTCTTCGCCGGGATGCTCTCGATCATGTTGATAATGCCCAGACCGTAGAGTGCGTCCAGGATCAGGGTCATGCCCGCCCAATGGGTGCTTGCCCGCTTCTTTCTCTGGCTATACCTCGCGAATTTCGTCCTCGTTCCAGTCCTTATTCTCACACCGAATCGGTTGTTGTGTCTAAGGAATCCAATGATATGAAAAGCTTTTATTCCGTCTATTGACACGTTTTCACGGATAAATCGGAGCAATTGGACAAAATAGACGTCTAAATCAGCACCGATTTTATTTATGAATTTTGTGATGTCGGACTCGTGAGGAACCCCATTGTAGAATCCTAATGCACCATTCTTTGTGCTTTTCAAGGAATTCTAACGCACTTTCTCGCTTTTTAAAGCGGCATAAACGCACAAATAACAAAAAATTGATCATGGCGGCAGCCAAATATTTGTACCCGTTATATGCCCTCAACCCTTCTATACCTTCAAGAAAACCTCTACACAGCCTGAAAAAGCTTATACAGCTCTTTGGATCGTCAAGGTCCCGTTTCACCGCCAAAAAGATGGCGAGTTCTAAGAAGAACCGCAATCCACCGAACTTGTATGTGTTGTAGCTGAAATCTCCTAAATCATCCTCAGAAAGGAAGAAAAATTCTGTGATCTTCTGTTCCATGTTACTTGCCCCTAAATTAAATTATATTCACAATGCACTGCATATAAACAATCTGCATGGAAAATATTTATGGAAATGAGATTATATGTTCAACAAAAAGAAACCAAGTGAAATTTTAAACTTCTTTAATTTCTGATTGGGAATAAACGCTTCTTTTCCCTACATAAGAAATAATTTCATCGGGATTTGTAATGTTTTCGTACACCTTTTCGACAATGCCAATAGATGTTATTCCTTTTACATCTCTGGATCTATAGAATAATAGTATATCCCCCTCTTTCATTCCCTTAATTTTTGAATGGTACAAATATGCTTTCTTTATTGTATTCCTCAACTATAAATTCTCCAACAGATTCCAATAATGTAAGTTGCCTCTTTTTGTATTCAGTAAATAATCTATTATGCCATTTTGGTATTATTGGTACTATAAATTTGCTAACTTTCTTTCCATCATAAAAAGATGGATAAAACTCTCTGTAAATCTCTTGAGGAGGATAATACCTGTCCTTATCGGGGATCAAGTTCTTTACAAAAACATCCTCCCCATCTTTTTTCTTTGCTATTCGATGAAAACCATATTCTTCGACTAAAGAAACGAGAAAATCGTTTGCTTTTGTAAAATGAGTCAAATAGATTTCATCAACTCCTTTTTTAAAAGCCCTCTGTACAGGTATTTTTATAAATAACTCGCCTATCTTAAACCCCATATCTATTGGATCGACCTTCAGAGTACATATTTTCAATCTTTTTTCTTTGGCAGCGGTGTAATTGAATCAACAGGCTCATTCTCATCTTTAAGTATAAGAACCGCTCCTATTTTTCCATTTATATACATAATGCACCCATGCCTTTCTCCCTTCTCTGCATATCTTTCTCCACCAATCATCAAAACCCCCATATTCCTTCTTTAAAGAGTCAAATATTGAATCATTTATGTCTAAGTTGTAAACTGGCACATATTTTAATGGTGGTGGATGCAATATTCTCTCGGCTATTTCTCTTCTGAAGTATTCCAAAGCTCATTCACATGAAAAATACGGTCGGATATTCCGGTTTTAATTGCTTTTTTATCTTCTTGTCTTCAGTAATCAGAAAATCTACAGCATTTTTATAAACACAATAAAGCAGGTGATTATCAACCATATCATGGACATTACTGGTCTGTCCCACAAATGACATGAAATCGCTATCTTCCTCAGGATGTGGTGGTGTCTCTATAATAGAATAAGTTTTCAATTTCGAAAGAACAATCTCTTTTCTCTCAGTATTTTTATCTTTTTTGATTTCTTCCAATGATAATGGGTGAGTTACCACCTTATGTTCTTTCTCATTCAAAATTCGTAAAAGCTCTTGAACATCATCCGGTACCTTCTTTAGGTCTTCCCTGTATATTATGATATTTGTATCAATGAGTATTCGAGTCATTTCACCACCATATCAGCGGTTTAATCATATTAAAATCGATATTATCAAAATCTATCTCACTTCCATCTTTAAAGACAACAGCGTTCTTTTCAATCTTCTTTATCCACTTTCCTGTTAGATTTGACAATGTCTCAGCCAAATCTATCTTCGAATAGATCTCGTCAAAGTTTATCTTTATTTTGTTGTTCACATAGTCAAGTTTCATAGCATTCAACAACTTGAGGTCTTTCATGAAGACATCTTGCTGATAGATTGATTTATCGTCAAAATCTACAAAAGGATGAGATGGTTTGTAAACTGCTTTCCTTAAGGTTTGCTCGTATTGTTCTAAATCGTAGTATTTGAAAAATATTCCAATACCATTAGTATCCTGTGGTTTTCCATTATTCCAATTGAACGAATAAGCAATTTTCTTAATTCTTGGGCAAATTATAGTATCAAAGTATTCACCCATTTCCACTAGAATAAATTTTCTTTTACCGTGGCTTCATCCCAAAAGTCAATGTAGACCAAGATAACATCCTTCGGATTATCTCAGCGAGGGTAAGCTATTTCTTGTTGAAGAGCATATACGCTAACCGGGGGATTTGGAAGTTCCCTATCAGTGCCAATTTGGAATTACTGGCAACTTACCCAAAAGGGGATTCCCAAATCCTTTGCCCTTTCAATGT
>PIXU01000145.1 GCA_003601795.1 Candidatus Methanophagales archaeon | reverse complement strand
TGTGGCTATCGTTTCCATGTTTTTCTTTCGCCGGTTCCAAAGAATCAATACGACGAGGAAAGTAAGTATTTCGCTGAGCTATCAGAGGGGAGGGAAATAGAGAAAAAGAGGCTATTCATCGAAAAAAAAATTGGATTTACTCGAGAAGAAATTTCATTTACCAAGACTTTTAGGGTGTTTGGGTATCGTATTTATCCTTTTGGATATTATGGGTGGTTTCAGTCATAATGTGAGGGGGGTTACAAAAGCTTATCCATGACTGGTCGCAACCAATTCTTATTGGCGCTTTCACTGCCATGTTTTATCTGTCATGTTTTATTATACGGATAAGCATTTCAAGAATACAAGAAAGGTTTTTGATCCAGAAAAACTACCAATAGAAAGTAAAATGAACTTATTTTTATAACTTCATTTGGTTTTGTCAATGGTATCCCTCCTAATTTATATCGGTATCGGCAATTTAAGCCCCAATCCATTTCTTATCATCACCCAGCCCATGTAGAGCATCACGGCGATGAACACGTATCGTAACTGCTTCGCGGGCAGTTTATGCGCTGTTCGGACGCCTACCTGCGCCATCGGCACGCTCGTTGCCGCGAGTAGAATCCATGATTCGAGGTTCACGTATCCCATCATGTGAAGATTGTGGAATATGAAGGGCATGCCCGCTTTTAAACCGTTGTAGATGTAGCCAATGAGTCCACCGATGGTGGTGAATATCATCAGTGCAGTGGAAGTGCCAACCGCGCGGTGTATTCCAAATGAGAGTGCAACCACCATCACAGGTATCATAAGCACGCCGCCGCCTATGCCGATGATGCCAGTAACGATGCCGAGCGGAATGCCCCAAAGAATCCATAACAGCGGATTGTCCACGGGCTTCTTTCCGGTGACCTCAGGCGGTTTTGCCGTGAGCATTCTGAGCGCACCGGCAATGATCGCAGAGCCGAAGGCTATACTGAGAATCCAGCTCATTCCCATTCCCACGAGCGTCGCTGCGATGGTCGCACCAATGACCGCACCTGCTGCGCCAGATACGCCGAGGAAAATCGCCGCTTTCCACCATACCGCTTCCTTCTTCGTATGCCCATAAGCGCCACTCGCTGCTGTCGGAAGCACCACGAACAGGTTTGTGCCGAAGGCAATCGCCACTGCGGTATTGAATGGTATACCCAGAGCGGTATATGCCCAGACCTGAACGGGAATCATGATGAAACAACCGCCGACACCTAAGAGTCCGCTTGCGAATCCTACACCAAGCCCAGTAATCAGCAGCGCGATTGCCGCTATCAAAAAAGATACAGGCATTATGTTATGTTTCACCTCCTTCTATTGACTCCAACAGCGCTTCTCGCAAATCTTCCTTCTTCGGAACCTGCCCGAAGAACTTTCACGCTTAGTTTCATATCCCTATCATTTCAAATATATTTGAAGTATATAAAGGTTTATGGTTTTGAAGATAATTTGGAATATCCATATGAAGGCGGTATAGCTTAACCTTGCCATCAGCTAAATGTTCAATCAATATTTTTATGCCAATGCCAATCAGGTAAGCCCTCCGATTATTTCAATTTTATTTTCAAATTATATCTCTTAAACTAAACCCTGCCAACCAGCCTATTCCTGGCATGATTGCCTGAAATACTCCAAAAGATCGTGCTATCTTTAAAGCATAATTGACTTTGAGGCTTTTAAGTTCACGGATAATGAGCAGATGCGTTACGATAAAGCGATAAAAAGAGGACGGAAAGTGTCAAAATACCTCGGAAGACTCGACAAAGAGCGTGGATTTATTACAGATATGGATGTTGAGAAGCGGGAAATCTATCTACTTCACAAGAAACGAGAAGTGGTTGAGATCCCCAAAAAGGTGCGGAGTTAAGGTTTTGAATATATTTGAAGTGTTATATATAAAGGTTTTGGGGTTTGGGGCAAAAATTTTAAATAAGCCCATGGTATGTAAGGGGGTATCTATGAATTATGCCCCAAACCCGGGTTTTGAATTCTTTTGCCTTCAGAAAGGCACCTCTACTGGCAAGTGCCCGCGCATCTCAGGGTAATAGAGCTTTATATACGACAATTAATGCCAGAACGATAACTAATATAGAAAGCCCCAGCTCCAACCAGAACGGTTTTGTTCTTAATGACATTTTACTCCCTATCCTTGCACCCATCATTGACCCTACAAGCACGAGTACCGCGGGTAGCCAGCTAATATTACCGCGGTTCCAATATACAATTATAGCGGGTAGAGCAGTGAAGATAGTCGCGACCAATGATGTAGCTACTGCTTTATGAATATCTAATTTCATCGCTCTTAGAAATGGCGGGAAAAGAGAGCCACCACTACCACCTCGCATCCCTGTTATTAGATTTAAGAGTAAAGAGAGTGGAATAATGCTCTTGGGGCTGGGCTTGATTCTCTGATATAGCCATGGCGCGATTCTATCAAGGTATATTCCCAATACGGTTATAGTAGAAACGACAACGAAAATAATCGCTAACGTTAGTGACTTAACCAAACCCACAATAAATGCACCCGCAACGGATCCTAAAGTGCCACCTATAATTACATACACTACAATTTGGCTATCTACATTCCTTCTCTGTGTTATAGCGCCAATTAAAGATGAAAAGGGTATAACAAACAGGTTAATTGCAAAAGCAGTTAATAAATGCAAGCCTGCAAGGTTAAGTAATGGTATTCTAACTGAACCCCCACCAATTCCAAACATACCACTCATAAAACCCGCAAAGAGACCGATGCCAAAGAGAACTATAAATTGAAATAATGTAAACTCATGACTACAAATTGCAGCTACAAAAACCACCGCCACTAATACTACCGCAATCGAAAGGTATTTCATACTAATCACTTCTAATATATTTGAAATTGATCAGAACTAATTAACCATTGTTTTATCTCGGCAATGACTTCCAGAACCTTCTTCCCTAGCTCCGTCAGGTGATATATTAAAAACTTACCTTTCTTTCTGGCTTCATCCCAAAAGTCAATGTAGACCAAGGTAACACCCTGCAGATTATCTCAGGCGGGGGTAAACTATTTCCTGTTGAAGAGCATATACGCTAATCGGGGGATTTCGGGAGTTCCTTACCAGTG
>PIXU01000144.1 GCA_003601795.1 Candidatus Methanophagales archaeon | reverse complement strand
TTACAAATATTCGGAGATGTTCCATTTCTGGTATCTCTATGACCTCGATTCCGGGAGCATACTGAGCAATAAAACGGAAATAATTGATTTCATCTCTTGCAACCCTGATGAGAAAAGAGTTATCCCCGATTTCTTTGACAGGATATACGAAGTAAATGAGATAATAGTTCAGAGGATAGAGGAATTGTATAGAGAACTTGAGCAGAAAGAAAGGACAGATACGGAGTTGGTGAGAATAGCGAGTGATAGAAGTTCACGATTTATACGAGATTTGATAACGGAAATCGAACTGCATTTGAAGGAGTATCTTTACGATTACCCTGAAGAACGAGAGTGGGAAGAGTCGTGGGATAGTGTGAGAAGCAAACTTTTAGAGGTATCGCTAACCAAAAGACGGCTACAAAAATTGAGAAGGCTATGGAGAGAATATAAGAAATCGGGGGACTGGAAAGGGTTAATAAGACAGATGGAAGTTTTTCTCACGGGTATGAAAGCGAGAAGCCAGGCGGAAATCCCTCCTTTTGATGGAAACAAACTGAAATTGGTTACAGTGGATTTTATCTCGTGAAGAAAAGGGATTCAGGTTCTATCTCGTTGACGGTGCCAGAATCGAGCACGTGCTTTGCTGGCACCAAGCGAGAGCAGTGTAGAGCTGAAAGAGTGCCTGAGAAAGGTGAAGGAGGCGGGGATGTTTCAAAATTTGCTCACATGTCGCTTGACTTCACCCCATCACATTACTGACAAAATAAATTCTTATCTAAATGGGTAACATAAAAGCAAAAATCGAAAAGTTTTTGTATTTATTTTCTCTTGTGAAAATCAGGTAATACACCCTGTGCCGAGGAAGGCACGAAGAGATGAATTATAAATGAAGGAGGAATATAACTAAAGTAAGGTGGGGTGTTTTCAGTGATGAAATATGAGATGGATTGGAAAATATTAGTGTTTTCGTTCGTTTTGGCAATAGGTGCAAGCAGCGTAGTACAGTGCAGGGAAATAGCAATGAACGTTAAAGTGAGGGATAAAAAAGATAATGAAAATGAGGGATAAAGATATTTGGAAGATATTGGCGGCTCTGATTGTTATGGTTATGGCCACAATTTGCATATCACTTTGTACCACAGTGGGGGGTGATTCAACAGATAATACATGGCGTTTGAGTACATTTGGACAGCATAGAACTTCTGAAGATCGAATAATTGCGGTAAATAATAGGGATTGCCTTTCATCCTCAGCCGAGGTAGCTTATACATCTGGTAATATCAAATTATATCTTCTCGATCGTAATTTAAGTGAATATCCTATGCAATCAATTGAGAGAATAAAATTTAGCGATGGGTCTGTTGTAACATCATATAGAGGTCTTACACAGAGTTTCATATATGAAGATGGTAAGAATTGGACCTGGGGTAATTATTTCTTAGGGGGAGATATTAATGGAACATCATATAGTTACAAGTTATTACTTGGGAGTTACAAAAGCACAACTTTCAAAATTGAGATTATTATTAATGGCACCACTGTCGCAACTTTCCCTCTTTTAACCGTTCCATACGATGAATATTATCAACCGTTTTCTGGACATGTAACCGGTTTAGATCCAACTACTTCAAGTGGGGATGAAGTAATACTCAAAATCACGAAAATTTCTGGTAGTACTGGAAGTATAATCTATCCAGAAACTGATTCTTACATCACAATTCCACCTTTAGCTTATGATGAGATATGGGTAGGAAACACTTCGTATGGTGGTGAAGTTTGGTTTAATGTTTCAGAAGGTAAGATAAGAACTTTTAGAATCTCTACCAAAGGAGTTCCTGGTGATGTAATTAATATAACAACAGGGAAAAAAGAAGGTAGATGTGTTAATGAGAGGGTAGTTACATATGCAACAAATGCTACAATTATTAACAACCAATTTACTTACTCAAGCTGTTATGGAAAAAATGTGACAGAACTATCAGGAGTATTTACTTCAGACAGAGATGTCAATGGAACCTGGAAATTACAAATAGAAACTCCTTTACCAAATTTCACTTGTATTTACCCACTTATATCATGGAATGCTACAAAAGTATATGCCCCCTCTAAGACCTTGTCGCTTTTCGATACTGTTTCCGGAACCTACCCAAGCATAATGGGAACACATAAAGGCGAAATCAAACCTTCATGTAACATCACTGTTAGCAAATTGTACACTTATCCATGCCCCGGCACAGGCGGGCATACCGAGTCCATCGAACTATACGAAAACGACACTTTGATAGCAAACGGCACTTGGGAAGGCTATGCAGGCGACTGGCATAACATTACATTACATAACGTAACTGGTGCTCCTTACGTCAGACTGTTGAGAGGTCATAGATACAATTACACTATTGTAACAGGATCATATCCTCAGATAATCCATGAGCCCAGCAAAGAAGTAACAGGGGGAAATATCACTTGTTCTTCTTTTGTAGATGCTAATGGTAAAGTGTATTATGATTGGATACCCGCGATAAAATTGGAATGAAAGAAAAGTCTATAAAACGAGTATAATAGGAGAATAGACAACTCAACAACGGGATGCCCAGCTTTTTCAAAGCGGGGTGGAATGGTTGGGGCTTAAATCTCCAAAGCAGATAAATTATGTTCTTGTACTTTTGAAGGAAAAGGATCAGTTAGTCCATAAATTGAAACAGAGTTCTTGTGTGTTCGGTTAAGTAATCCATCTATCCATCAGCCTCTCTCGTTTGACATTTGGTTCGCATCCCTAGCTGAGGTAAATGTTGTATAAAGTGAGCATATCGAGTTTCAGCCACACACACTCGAGTACTTCTGTTAACAATCGGTCTGCTTGCTCGGTGAAGATTTTTGCCCAACGTAAATGCGTGTATCTGTCTGCATTTTCGGGATTTGCATTGCGGATCAATCGGAGTATTCGACGTGAGCACATTAACGCCAGAATAGCGATCCAAATCAAGCATTTCACGGTCTCTGGGTTTGCACTCGGTATCTGATCCATGCGATAGTGACTTCTTAACTCTTTGAATATCAGCCTGCTGACGAAATAGTCACCATAGCGGGCGATTCTGTCGAAGAAGAGGTACTTGAAGTAGCCGAGCTCGAGGAGCAGGATGCAGCCCTTGAGCCAAGGTCGCAATCGAGGTATTTATCGCCCAAAACACGACCGGGTTGCTGTGCTTGAAACTCAATCGCATGGAGCACGCACCTCTGAAGGAAATCAACCCGACAATCTTCGGTGTGAAAATCGTCGTAAAAACTACTTATGCTCAGTTTCACCCCTGCTTTCTTCCTGTATTCCTGCTTCAGTCCCCGGATAGTGCTCAGAAAACGCACACCAAATCCAAGCGTTAACACCCAGAAAAGAATAACCGGATCAATTTTACGCTCCCTTATAACAAATCCGCTCTCTCGTGCAGTATTTCTTAAAAAAACCTCTGGGAACATCTCCACAATGGCTTCCACCGTGGGGTCTGTTCCCTTCTCATCATTTAAATTCATATATCGTATCACCGT
>PIXU01000143.1 GCA_003601795.1 Candidatus Methanophagales archaeon | reverse complement strand
TGCTTGCTTTCATCCGCAGTGTCGCATCCACGCCATAGGTCTTTTTGAGCCAATCCGCCAGTTTCGGGCTGGCAAACTCGCGGTCCGCAACAACGTGAATCGGTATGCCCGAAAGCCACTCCATCTGCTGTAATCCCTCGATAACCGGCGTTAAGACCCGTTTCCAGTGTTTAAAGGAGCTGTTACCCTTTCGATCAAGAACGATCCAGAATACGGGGATCGCACGCCCCTTATAGCAGATAGCCACGGACAGGATATTGACGTGTTTGTGATGCTTGTCCCAGTCTATGCGATCCATGGCCAGCACGATTTCGCAGGCATTCGACAGGAGTGGACGGATCAGACGAATCCGCGGTACGACTGTTATGGCTGGCGACAACTTTTCGTTGGACAGGAACCGGCGGATACGCTGTATACGCGCTATAACCGTTATGCCAGTAATAGCCAGGCATTCCGCTAGTACCGAGGGGTGCGCTTTGTTATTCTCCAGCAAAGCTACGATTAACAGCGAAAGCATTGTTCTCAGCGGCTTTGGCTGATTCAACCATGTATCATCGAATAGCTCTAATAAGGTCTCTTGGCAATAGGTATGTGTTTGCATTTTTTACCTCCATTAAACTTTTTATAGTGAGGCTAAAAGTGATACCTACTGAAGTACGCTGATAATAAATAAATAATCTATCACTCTGATTGCATATAAATGTCCTCTGGTAGGCGCAATCTAATTTTCTAGTGATAGAATCACGAACGCTTTTCCATATCCCGAAACCTTTTGGAAGAGAATCATTGATGAAGCGAATAATCCTCTTCCTAACACAACTCGTGGTCTGCAACCGGGGTCACTCTTTTGCATATTTACGTCCGTTCTTTAGACCACCCATACACAAGTATCCTGAAAATGCATGGAACACGATTCCAGCCGAAATAGAACCGAAAATTTTATATCCTGTGCTGTACAGCAGTTTTACGGTGAAAAAAATGGATATGAATGAGACAATAGAAGGAATAGCGGACAAATGGGCATTGTTGGGAGAACCATTTGAGGCAGAGGTTTGCTATGCTTTTGGATGGGAAGTTGGTGTGGAATCACTTTACGATGGCTTACAAGGTGCAAAAGCGATGAAAACGAGGGGTGCAGTAGGTGAAAAGTTAAAATATCACTAGATTTTTAGATAGTGCCGTTTAGCTAACCCCTCAGATTACACAGATTTTCACAAGAAAACAGGAAGTAAATTATAGACACAGATTAACGCAGATTAACACAGATAAATGATAAAAACCAACATAATAATGTTAAAATGCAAATCTAACCAATATCGCGTGCCCTGCATTCTCTTCTCGTGTTAATCTCGCGGAATCTCGTGGCTTTTTTCGCCTCAGCTAAACACAGACTAAATATTATTTATCAGTTCTTCAATTTTGAGAGCTGTGCAAACATCTACGGGTTTGTTACCGGTTAAGTCATAAGTTAGTGCGGTTAATACCTTTGTTTCCTGCTCTTCGCCCATATTTGCACCTGCACCGACCCGGTAATACTTGCAGCCTAATACCCATGTCGGTATGTGACCATCGCTGTATTTAGCAAATATATCTCCATCTGCGGTAGAGTCTATATTATCATGGAATGAAATAAATCCTTCAAACTTCGCCGTCACATTCGCTATTACGGGATGCTCCCATTTGCAATATCCACACCCATCAGAACCAAATAAATAATCGGCTTTCCATCCTCCAAGCATATTTCGTCACCGCTTACGATGAAATTGCCTATTGTTGTTTTCTGTTTTTGCTACTCCCGTGTACGATTTTTTTCTTTCCTCTTCTGCTGCTCGATTGTCTCTTCAAATTCTTCTATGTCAATTCCACTGGGGAATAACAATTTCCCGTCTTTTGTCATATACGATTCCGCTGTTTGGGTCCCTCTCATTGAGGATATATTAACTGCCATTTTGTACAGGTTTGCGTCTTCTACCGCTGTTACGTTTATTAACTCAACATCAACACCGGGAGCAACGGCATAATTTGTAATGAAGTCAATTGCTCTCACCCCCGCTTTTTCCGGTGTTAATACGCTTCCAGCGCTAAAACCCTGACTTTGAGCTTGAGGGAAACAAAAAGCCCCGACTGCAACTCCTATTATTATGCCTATCATCAATCCAACGGCTAAAACCCCAATAAACCCGGTTTTCATTCCCGCTTCATCGGGTTTTCCCATACCCTCGCTTTTATCTTCACCTGACATTTGACAACTGTTAATAGTCCAAATTTTAAGAGTATAAAAAGGCAGCGTAATTTTTACCTCAAGACTTATATTGAGTAAAGCAGTTACAAGAAAGAATAATTTTTGATAATCTGGCGCAGATGACCGCTTGTGGGCTCTGCCCACATTCCCGCAAGCCCAGAAAGGGCTTAATAATCGGGATTTTAAATATAAGGTTTAAGAGACAGAGGAGATTATTAGAGGTTGAGTTTATAATAAGGCATTTGATAATTTGAGGAAATAGTTTTCTGCGTAAATCCGCATAAATCTGCGTCCTAAATAGGTAGAAGATATATTTTATATACAATGGAGAAAAATTCATACGATTTCGAATTGGGGAAGATAAAAGAGCTAATAAAAGAAGGAGGGGCAAGAAGAGTCGGGCTGCAGCTCCCGGAGGGTATCAAAACAGTGGCGACTGATATTGCCGCTAAGATTTCAAAAGAGACCGGAGCGGGAGTGATAATATCCGGGAGTTCGTGTTATGGCGCATGCGATATAGATGAAAAGCTAGAGAGAAATGTGGATTTGCTTTTTCATTTCGGGCATTCAGAAACTTTTTCTTTTAAAAAAAGAAAACCTGTGCTAAAAGAAAAAAAGGTTTTTTTCATAGAACTAAGAAGCGGGGTTGATGTAAAGCCGGTGGTGGAGAAAGCCATAGCGGAAATAAAAGGGGACACGGTAGGGTTAGTAGCGACGGTGCAGCATGTTCACGCATTGAAAGAAGCTAAAATGTTGCTTGCTCGTTTTGGAAAGAAAGCGGTAATAGGTAAATCTCGGTTGAAGTATGATGGGCAGGTATTGGGTTGCGAGTTCTCTTCTGCTGTGGTTCCCTGTGATGAGATTTTATTTGTAGGCAGTGGCAGTTTTCATCCTGCGGGACTCGCATTATATACAGGTAAAAGGGTAATTGCTGCTGACCCGTTCACCATGCAAATAGGTGTTTACGAAGCTGATGAATTGAGGAAAAAGAGGTACATAGCGATAGAGCGGGCGTTGGATGCGAAGTCTGTTGGGATAATCATAGGAATGAAGAGTGGTCAGTTTAATCTCAGCGGGGCGATTGATTTGAAGAAAAAAGCAGTAGGGAAAGGGTTAGGTGCTTATTTGATTACGATGGATGAGATAAGTGAGGACAAATTGCTTGGGTTTAAAGTGGATGCATTTGTGAATACCGCATGTCCGAGGTTGGTAGAGGATTTTACACATTTCAAGAAGCCTGTTATTTCTATAAAGGAGTTTGAAGTGGTTCTCGGTGAGAGGAGGTGGGAAGATTGTTTCGTGTTATAGTGAATGTATTTATTATATCATTATAATAAAATAATACTAAGAGGTGCATAATCATGGAAGCTACTTCTGTTATCTTGCCACAAAAGCTTGGGTTGAAGCTAAGAGAAAAGGCAGAGGAAATGGGATACCTACCCGAGGAGTTAGGTGTTGAATTATTGAGTAAGAGTTTGAACGAGGAGCTGGATCCTGAGGGGCTTGTAGAACATTATCAATCCTTGAGCGAGAAATATCTTGGTGAGGCGCGGGAACTATTGAAGAAAGGGGATTTAGTGCAGGTGTCGGAGAAGTTTTGGGGTGCGGCTGTATTAACAATCAAAATGTTAGCAGCAAAGAAAGGTTTGAAGTTGGAGGAGCATGGTAGTCTGTGGGCTTTTGTAAGTACGCTCTCGAGAATGAGCAGTGATGAAGAACTCGTCAGATTCTTCGGTGAGGTAAATGTGTTGCATCGTAACTTCTATGAGAACGAAATGGATAAAGATGCGGTAGAAATTATAGCAAGAGATGCAGAGAAGTTAGTAGAAAAATTGAGGAGAATTTCGTGATGCTGAAACTGAGGAGGTGTTCTCAGCAAGGATGAAACGAAGAGGGGCGAGTGTTGTCCCGTAGCGGTGGTTCCATTTTCGTTCATTAGCGGACCTCAACTGGAAAATTGTTGCAATTGGAATCGAAAAATTTTTAATGAGCTAAACAGTTAAATTAGAGTAAAATTTAAAATAATACGTTCCTAAAAGGTAGATGGAGACGAAAGATGGTGAAAAAGACTGAATCAGGGGGATTAGGAGCTGAAGCCAAAGTTGATGAAGAGAGGAAGGAGAAGATGAAGAGTGTAGAGCTGCCTGATTTGTCACTAAATATGGGAAGGGGAGAAGAATGAGAATGAAGCGCTTATTTTATACTTCACTTGTTGTTTTGTCACTCACACTTTTAGTTTTATCCGTGGGAATTGGAATTGCGGCAGTTCAGGATGTGCTGAGGCTTGATGAGGAGAACTCGTATGTCCTCAATTTGGAGACCGGAAGTAAGCTAAGATACGTGGAGTTTTTGGATAGCAAACAATCTGAAGGCGATAGGTTGGAATTCCACATATATGTGAGCAAGACCGGGAATCCCATTTTAGATGATTATGTCTTAGAATTGAGGACGAACATGGAAAATCCAGAATGGAAGTTTGGTGATAATTTCTCTCATTCTGCAAATTGGATTGTTTGGAAGGGGGAGCATGATCGTATGGTTCCAACGGTAATATTGTCTGGCAATGTCCCAAAACCAATAAGAAAAGTAAAAGAGCCGGGGTTCGAAGCATACGACATCTATGGAATTGGCGAGGGTGAAGTGTATGTTGAACTAACTGTTGGGGCGTCGAAGGATGGGAGGACATTAGAAAGAATTATACAGAAGTTGGAGCCCTCAATGAGGTTCTTTTCGACGAGTGAAGAAATTCAAGATGCGGAGAGCGTGATGAAGAAAAATTTAGATGAGGCAAGGGATATAATTGGCGAAAACGGCTTGGAAAGGGATATAAAAAGGTTATATGGCGAAGGTCATCCTGGTTGGGCATCTATGCTATCGGAACATTATAAATCTTTCGTACTTGATTTTTTGTCAAATAAGACCTGTAGAGATAATTATGTAGACAACATCAACATAAAGCATACACCTTCAGCGAGTCCTTCGTCAACCCAGACTCAAGATATTTTAAGGATCGAGGAGGGAACATCATATGTCCGAAATCTTAAGTTAGGGTGTAAGCTAAGCTATGAAGAAGTTTTGAATAGCCATCAATACGAAGGAGATCAGTTGGAATTCAACATTTATGTGAATAAGACAGGAAATTCGATTTTAGATAATTATGTCTTGGAATTGAGGACGAACATGGAAAATCCAGAATGGAAGTTTGGCGATAATATCTATCATTCGGCAAGGGTGATAGTGTGGAAAGGTAGGGAAGAGCATGAGTGCATGGTTCCAAAGGTAATATTGTCTGGTGATGTTCCAAAACCAATAAGAAAAGTAAAAGAGCCAGGTTTCGAAACATACGACATCTATGGAATTGGCGAGGGTGAGGTATATGTTGAACTGACCGTGGGAACGACGAAGGATGGAGCCACATTAGAAAGTATTTTACAGAAATTGGAACCGCCAATTGAGTTCTTCTCGACAAGTGAAACAATCCAAGATGCAGAGCGCAAGATAAGGAAAAATTTGGATGTAGCAAGAGAAAAAATTGGTGGAACAGATTTGGAGGAAGATATAAAAAAGCTATATGAAGAAGGTCACCCGGGTTGGTCATCTATGCTCTCAGAGGATTATAAGTCTCTCGTGATATATTTTCTATCCAATAATACTTATGTCCACAACCTGAACACAGGCGAGGACTTCGTAACGATTCAAGCTGCGATAGATGACACTAGCACAAAAGATGGGCATACAATTACGGTTGATCCTGGAACTTACACTGAGAACGTGATTGTTACAAAGTCTTTAACGATCAGATCAACTTCTGAAAATTCTGCGGATACGATTGTTCAGGCTGCGAATTCTAATGATCATATCTTTGAAGTGAGGGAAGATTATGTGAATATAAGTGGATTTATGGTGGAAGGGGCGAGTATATATCCCGCAGCAGGAATATATCTTTATAATACAAATCGCTGCAATATCTCCAATAATAATGCGTCGAACAACGCGGTTGGCGTCTTCTTGGTTTATTCAAGCAATAATAGCATCACGAATAACAGGTTCCAGACTGATGGGATCTCTATTGCAGGTGACAACCTTTTCTACTACAACACACACAATAGAAGGAAACACAATTAATGAAAGACCGATATACTACTACAAAACCTGACATTACGAGTTTTATGGGCTACAATATTTCTTTTCTCTACTAAATCGCAATCTATGGAGCATTAAGCCGCTATAATCAGCCGAAAGCTTTATACCCATGTAACCCATGTATAGGTCACAT
>PIXU01000142.1 GCA_003601795.1 Candidatus Methanophagales archaeon | reverse complement strand
AGGTTGCGGTGGCGTTCCATGTTTCGTTCCAGATGCGTGCATATTCAGTGTGTCCGCCTGTTCCTTCACATGGATATGTGTAAAGTTTTGTTGCGATAATTGTCTGGTTTGTCGTGATTGTGCCGTTGTGCGTGCCTGAAATGCTTGGGTATGGATTTTCGCTTGGACCTGTGTCAAAGATATTTTCTGCCGGTGCAAAGTAATTCTCGAAAGGTCCCACCAACGGATAGTAATCTTGGTCGGAATCTATGCTGTAAGGTGTATCCCAAATTCCACACTCGTCTATCTCTTCAGCTTCTGGATATTTTTCTTTGTAATCATCCCAGTAGTTGCCAAGATAGTTCTCGTAAATTTTCCCTTTGTAGGTGTAGGCTATTTTTGATGTGGAGTTCCAGATGTTAGTTGATTTGTAAGAATAAACATTATTTGTGTTGTTTATGAAATTGTTGAGATATATTATGTTGTTACTTGAAAACTGATCCAGGAAGATACCGCAGTCATTATTCAAGGCGATATTATCAGTCAGGATATTGCTACGTGAAGAAAATAAGTGGATACCATCACAGTTGTTCAACGCTTTGTTCCCGGTTAAGATATTGTTGCATGAAGAAAACAAGATGATGCCGTATCCGTTGTTCGTGCTGCAGGTGTTGTTTCTTATATTGCTGTTGTTAGTTCCCCAGAGTTCTATGCCCGTGCTTGTATTACATAAAATCATATCCTCTGCTGTGATATTATTGCAGTCTACAAGTATAACCTGCCCTGCATTCTCTGTGATCGTGTAATCCGAGACGTTTTCAAGATAAACAAGAACCTTACCATTTACTGTATTGTTTACAGCGAGGTTTTGATATGAATTATAAACAAAGAGACCATCATTTGTAAAAGAATTATTCGTTAATTTATTATTTCTCGAAGAATTCAAGTAGATGCCATAAGGGTTGTTCAAGAAGTTGTTATCAGAGACATTACAGTGCTCCACGCCGTTAAGATATACCCCAGCCCCGCCCGGCTTTGGAACTGGTGGTGGTACTGGTACTGGTGGTTGAGGTGGTAGTGCAGCAACAAGAGCAAAAGTGCTCAATCTGTTTGTTATGATGTATAGATACCACAAGCCAAAGTCAGCGTCATATTTCCTGCCGTTCTCTTTTACATGTGCGGGCACATACGTTACGGTTTGTGGTTCCCAAATTCCCGTGGTCTCATCGAATCTTGCTATGTAATCATTATCCTTCCCTTCAACGCCCGGCGGATAGTAAAGTCTTATCTCCACCCACGTTATGTTCTCAGGAGCTATATCTGTGCTTACATGGACGTAGTCCCCGATGCGGTCACCAGCCCAGCCGGAAATAGCTGCGAACGTCTTACCCCCGGGGTTTAGTCCGGTTCTTGATATGTTTATTGTACCTGATTGCATTGCAGTTATGTTAATAGAAGAACTTACTTGTAGGACTTCTTCTTTTGGTGTCTCTGCTGGAACACCTGTTGCTACTGAAACATCAGAACCTTTCGCTTTCACCAAATCTTTCACGAGTATAGGCTCGTAAACGTCTTTGAACTCAATGCCTTTCGTGATTATTTTACCCTCTGTGATTTTTGCCAGTCCCGTTGCCACATCTTTTTCCACTTTTGCATCTTCAAGAACAACATCCTCGAGAACGATGTCGCCTTCAATCTTAGATTTTTTGGCTGTTACGTTGACCAGAGTTGCATTTATGACTGTACTGCCTTCCTTTATCTCTGACTTTCCTTCTATTTTCGCTTTCCCTTCTACGGTAGAATCTTCTACAATTGAATCATCTCTAACCTCAGCAGTATCTTTTATCGTTGAATCTTTAACTGTTGCGTTACCCGATATTGTTGCATTACCTTCTACTGTTGATGTTCCCGTTACGTCCGCATTATCAATAACAACCGCACTGTCTGTTACAGTTGCATTGCCACTTACTGTTGCATTGCCTGCAACGACTGCATCACCCGAAACGGTTGCGTTCCCTATAATGGTAGCGTTTTCAACTATTGTAACCCCGGTAAGATTTCTGAATATCGTGGTAAGAGCGATTTCATCGGATTTGCCGCCATCCCATACTTTCACCCTCGGATAATAGACTTTAGACGCGTTGCCCGGGCTTTTAAAGCTCGCATTGAATATCTCCGATTCTGTATCGCCAAGCGAAAAAGCTGTTTTATCGGTGAAAATAGGCGCGTAAATACCTGCAATTGTCCCCGCGGGTGTTACGCCTACATTAAACGCCTCGGTAGTTCCATAGTTAGTAGCTTTCAAGCTGAAATTCGCAGCGGTATTGTTATACACGATTTTTAAAGATGTTTCCCCGGGAGCGAGTTTGAGTTCTACGTAATTCGGCGACAATACAAAGTTTTGTAGTGTGCTTGTTTTTTCGCTTACTACAACATTATAAGCGTATCCTGTGGTATATCTATCTTTGCTTGCGGTTACATTATACGTTCCGGGGGCCAAAGCCAAAATGTAAGAACCCATAGAGTCAGTGTACGCGCAAATGCTGTCGGCGCACACAGTTGCATTTTCTATTGGCATACCAGTTTTTGCATCTGTGACAGTTCCAGTAATCCAGCCTTTTTCTATCGTTGAGTAGACCGCACTCTTATGATATATTCTAGCTTTTCCTAATTCGGTTGCACCCTTCACCGTAAATCCTGAGATGTTCACATAATCAGCGGTCACCTCAAAGACATGGTCATCAGGATTTGCAGCTTGAATAATCGTGTCCACAGGATTTCCAGAGGTTGACCGAATTATTAAAGACTTGTAAACGTCCACATTCTCAATGTAAATCCCGGCGTCCACAGTTATTGTATGCCCATTCTTCGTCTCAGGATCATCTATCGCAGCTTGAATAGATAAGAAGTTCTCGCCCGTGTTGAGATTATGGACTGGAGGTCCTGTTGGAAAAATGTAATAGCTCTCAAATTTCTCCATCAACGGATAACTATCCTCCTCTGAATCTATTGGATAGGGAGTATCGCCAATTCCGTCTCCATCTGCATCGCTTCCTGTATAATCGCTCCAGTAATTGCCGAGGTAATTTGTATAAGCTTTGCCATTGTAGGTGTAAGCTATCGGTTCTGGTGAGTGCCAAGTATTAGCTAAACCATCAGAATAAACGTTGTTATCGTTGTTTATGAAGTTATTTAGATAGACAAAGTTATTGTTTGACTTCCAGAGTGCAATATAGCTATTTGAGTGAAAGATATTGTTAAATATGCTGTTGTTGCTTGAATAATCAAGGCAGATGCCATTTTTAGAGCAATAATTATTTTTTATAGTGATATTAGAAGAGAAGGCAACTTCTATACCACTGCCTGTTCTACTCAATTCTAAATTCTCAACAATAATATTTTTGCAATTTGCAAGTATAACCTGACCTGCATCATAAGGAATTCTCCCTCCTTCAACATCTTTCCAATAGTAGACGGGCTTTTCATTAATTGTATTAGTCGTATCTATTTCATGCGTATAATCACTAAGTGAATCACCCCAAATATTTATTCCGTTCTTAAGCATGGTATTATCTCTTAATGTATTGTTGCTTGAATCAAAAAGAGAGATGCTAGACCATTTATTTGAATAGCAGTAGTTGTTAGATATGAAGTTGTTATTTGAATAATCGAGGCGAATGCCATCTATGTTGTTTAAGCAGTTATTGCTGGATATATTGCAATGGTTTGCATGATAAAGATATGTCCCAGCAGGATAATACGGATATTCGCGAATAGCTCCTTTTATTGCAAACCCACTTATATTCACATAATCCGCTGTTACTTCAAACACATGATCACTTGAATTCATAGCCTGAACAATCGTATCCGCGGGATTTCCAGAAGTTGACCTAATTGTTAAGGACTTGTTAACGTCCACATTCTCAGTGTATATTCCAGGATCAACGGTAATCGTATGCCCATCTTTTGTATCAGCATCATCTATCGCTGCTT
>PIXU01000141.1 GCA_003601795.1 Candidatus Methanophagales archaeon | reverse complement strand
TTTTTCCGGGTGGTTTGATTTCACATTTGGGATTTCCCATACATCAGTAGGGTTCTTACCAAGAGGATGACAGGATAATTCTCCCTTTTTGGGTCCTTTAAAGTATTTCTTAGTGGTATATTTTTGAGGAACTCTAACTGCATCAAGGTTAAAAATATAGTTTTCTGACTTTGTAAACCAAAGTATAACTTCATATCTGCCGGAATATCTTTTTTGGGCATGTAAACCGTGTCCAAAATGCCAAACTATCCTATTTCTTAACCTGAGACCAAACTTGACAAAAATAGGATAGAGAAGAATATCCAGTGGAATAATAGAGCCGTTCTCAACATAATTGCCTATTTGCCAACATATACTTCCATCGTCTTTTGTAATTCTAATAGACTCTTTAATAACCTTCTCTTGTTGTTCTATATACTCCTGAAGGTTAAGTTTTTTCTCGTAAGGTTTCCCTATGTTATAAGGTGGTGAAGTAACAACAAGACCTGCCATTTTGTCAGGAATTTGTTTAAGGAGGTCCAATGTATCCCCTAAGTATAAAACTACATCAGCATCTATATCGAATTTCTCGGTTATTTTCAACTTTTTATCCCACCACATTAGTGTTGACCCTTTCATTTTTTCCTTTCACGCGACATGGCGTATAACGTTTTGTGGTTATGCGAAGTTGCGAAGCAATTTGGGTGAGCGCAGCGAACTACATATCCACCCGTTGTATGAGTGCGATAGCTCCGAGCAATCCGAGGGGTTGCGAAAGTTCCGAACCCACCTAAGTTTGTTCATTGTCATCTTCTTCCTCAGTTTTAGGAAATATAATATTTAACTTACTTAAAACCTATATTTCGCAGTATATAAAAATGTACTCTATAAAGACCGCAAACAGGCACTTCCTGAGTATGATTGTCATCACCCCTTATTCTCGCTATATACAGGCATCACATTTATTTTTCACCTCCCAGATAAAGTGGTCTGGGTGCCATCAATCGGTTTATCGTGAGTATCTCAATGCAATTCCTTTATCTTTCAGGGCAGAAGAATTTCGCGCGGCGATTATTCCACGCAAGATATTGGGCTTGAGGTTATTTTACACATCGGAACGCTACGAAGAGCACAAAACCTACGAAGAAATAAGAGAGGCTTTGGAGACTCACTACGCCTCGAAAGGGTTATTTGATTTTTGAGGTTGATGAAAAGCTTAGAGAAATCACGGAAGAGAGATCGAAGAATGCGTCGTCTCTCTTTACCGTGCTCAGGCTTTTTTATTTGACCAGGTCCTCTGGTAGTAGTAATCTTGGTTAAACAGGGTAATTCAATCGTAGACGCTTCTGCTTCCAGGTGTTCAAGTCATTATAGACAACTGTCTGTCCGATTTGTTTATTTCCAACTCTTCCCGATTTATGTTCAGCTCCTAATAGGATGAATCATATGACACAAAGGTTATTAAGTGGAATTATCTTTTAAGAAAGAATAATGTTTTCCATGAAAGAAAAAAGCGAGAAAAATTTTAATGATGAGCGAAAAAGTGGTTGACATTGTCAGGTATTTGAACTCGAGGGTAAAGAAGAACAAAACGATACGAAGTGTACTCATTATGTGTGGTGAGCATTGTAACAGGATCGGGCTTGGCGAGAAGAAGCTATTGGATTATGTTATCCAACTCGCATCTAAGATGGATGCCCCTGTTGCAGCAACGGGCAATACGGTGATAGAATTAAAGGAGAGAGGAGTAAACGCAAGGAAGATGTTCGCGGCTGAGACAGTCTTTTACTTAAAATATAGCTGGAGAGAAGAATTAGGGCTGTCAGAAAAACCGGAAGTTGTCCTGTTGATGGGTTACAATCGCGATATTTTGAAATCCATCGTCAGTGCGTTAAAAGGTGCGGGTGTCGATACCGTTGTCCTGGATAATATAGAAATAGAAGAAGCTACTTTTTCTTTGTACGGGCTTTCATTCCAGGAATGGAAGGAGAATTTAGAGATGATAATAAAAGCATTATAATCGAAAGAAGAAATGAAAGAAAGAAAAAGAAAAGCAGAGGAGCAGGCACAAGAGAGGCAACAAATATGGGAGTCCTTACCTAAGGGCGAAGTTTACCATGCACCCACGGATCCAGACAACTTCTTCAAGGGAATAACCTACGACATCTCACCAAGGCAATTTGGACTTCGCGTGCGGAAACATGACATGCATTGTGAATTAGGGGGACCAAAGCACCGGTACAGCAGTTTCTTCTTTATCGAAGTGGTGGGAGATGAAGGAAGGATAGAAGATGGGCGAGTAGAAGTAATAGGACCGGAGATAAAGGATATAGAAGGGCAATCGTTTCCTTTTGGATTCTGGATACGGTATTATGGTAAGGAATTGACAGAAGATTACTTAGATTTGCTTACAAGGTGGACGTATTTCGCATTAGAGGAAGGAGAAGGGTGGATGCTTCTTAACACTCGTGATACAATATGGCTGCGATTACACAAAAAATACGCGTCCAAGCATGACTTCAAGCACCTTGGTCAAGCAATGATAAACCTCTGCAAGATACAATTCCCACTGGTGGAGAAGGCGGATGCGAAGATACTGATAGCAACCGAGGAATTAGGAGGGGCGAAGCTCACAAAGGAAATAATGGATAAAGTATGCATCCCATACTGGGAGAGAGTGGATGAAAGTGCGAGGGAGTTTTCTGACGAGGACGTTGACACTTTTTATGGTTGTACTATCTGCCAAACATTTGCACCAACCCATGTATGCGTAGTTGCGCCGGATAGACCACCTTATTGTGGGATAATTACATGGCTGGGAGCAAAAGTAATGTGTGACCTCGACCCGTATGGATACACATTTGAAATGCCGTTGGGCGAATGTGTTGACCCCTGGGGAGGAGAATACACAGGTGTGAATGAAAAAATATACGAGAAGTCAAACAGGACCTACAAACGAGTGGTGATGTATTCTTCGATAACTTACCCGCAAACGAATTGTGGATGTTTCGAAGCTGCTATCTTTTATATACCTGACGTTGACGGCTTGGGGCTGGTAGACCGAAGATATGGGGGGGATACGCCTTTGGGCATGACATTCTCAAAGCTCGCAGGACTTATAAGTGGAGGACAGCAGAACCACGGATATTGTGGAATATCATTTAGAACACCGAAGTCGAGGAAGTTTGTCCGTGCGGATGGTGGATGGCGTCGCATCGTGTGGATGCCAAAGGAATACAAGCAAATGCTTGCGGAGTTCATCCCGGAGGAGATGTATGATAAAATAGCAACAGAGGAGAATTGCGTCAATCCAGAAGAACTGAAGGAGTTTCTTAAGCGTGTGAAGCATCCAGTTGTAGCATTATGGAAGGATGGAGAAGTACCGGAACCTCTGCGGATACCGGCGCCAAACACTGATTGGAGCGGTGAGGAAGAAAAGATAGCGAGAGAAAAAGCGAAGAA
The DNA here is from genome assembly GCA_003601795.1 of Candidatus Methanophagales archaeon. GTDB lineage: Archaea > Halobacteriota > Syntropharchaeia > Alkanophagales > Methanospirareceae > QEXZ01. Next base: position 2,050 of record PIXU01000141.1, on the reverse strand, counting down.
GATAATTACTCAATATCCCGTAGGTTTTGAGTAATTACATATGTCTCCATCTCCGCTTCAGAGGTTTGCTAACACATCTCTTTAAATCCTGCTCACCTTTAGCCACAGCCGCCGCATACCTATCTATCTCCTCCAAACTTTGTGGTTTTGTGTGAGTGATTCTTTACCCATAAAGTTCTCTTCCAAACCCACAGGCGGCTTTCCCCCGACCTTCACAAAAAGATATACCACTGCTAATAATCCTGTGATTGCGATTAAAACCGAAACCTTTATTACTTCGATGTTATCTTTTCTTATTTGAGGTGAAGAAAATGGAATTGGAAGGAGTAGAAATAGAAGATACGTTTGCTGAGGCGTTTCCGATAAAGGTTGCGCGAGTATTGATAACAGCAGCGAATGAGAAATGGGCGATGGAAGCGGCGAAAGAGACAACTGGATTTGGCACATCCGTAATAATGTGCCCCGCAGAGGCAGGAATAGATAAAATAGCAGCTCGTGAGGAGACTCCGGATGGAAGACCTGGTGTTTATATAATTATATGCACATTCGGCTATAAGGCGTTGGACGAGCAACTGCTTGCGAGAATAGGACAATGCGTCCTCACATGTCCGACAACGGCGGTATTTAATGCAATAAAGCCCGAAGAAGGAGAGAAGGAGTTCAATACGGGATTCAAGTTGAAATTCTTCGGCGATGGGTTCGAATCAGAAGAAGAACTTTATGGTAGAGCGGTGTCAAGGATTCCGATAATGGGTGGTGAGTTCGTGATAGAGAAAAATTTGGGAGCAAAGGAGGGAGTTGCAGGCGGTAATCTGTTTATTCTTGCGAATGACCAGATGTCTGCGCTGGGTGCGGCAGAGGAAGCTGTCTCTGCCATCAGGGAGGTAGAAGGCACGATAACTCCTTTCACAGGTGGTGTTGTTGCATCAGGTTCAAAGCCTGGGTCGCAGAAATACAAGTTCATGCATGCAACGACAAATGAGAAGTATTGCCCTACGCTAAAAGACGAGATAGAAGCGTCTGAACTGCCTAAGGAAGTAAATGGCGTTTTTGAAGTGGTGATAAATGGAGTAAGTGAAGAAGCGGTCAAAGAAGCAATGCGTGCAGGAATAAAAGCAGCGGTGAAAGTCCCTGGCGTGGTAAAAATAACGGCAGGGAACTTCGGTGGTAAATTAGGAAAGTACCAGCTCAGGCTTAAAGATGTGCTGGCGATATAGCTTAATATTTCCTATATCCCACCATCCTTCTTTTTTTCTTCTCTTCAGTTTTTTAGGTGACTTTAAATTAAAACTGTACTATAACAAGTAAAATCTTCGGATTTAATCCGCAGCAATTGTTAGAACATTTAAATACAGAAAAATAAAATTCATAGTCAAACCACTTTTCGGTGGCTATGGAAGCGGAAAAACTTGAATTATCGGAAAGGATTGAAAGAAGACTTGAGATGATCCACGCCCCTACAAAGTTCAATGTATCTCTTGGCACATATTATTACTGGTATCCCCGATACGTGGAAATGGGCATTTTCGGTCTATTCGATTCCAAAAAGGGTCCCAAAACCCCTCATAACAAAACCAGCGACAATGTTGCATCCAAGGTAGTTGAGACCGCAGATTACCATCCAGAGCTAGATGCACCGGAAATATCGAAGGTGCTTGAGTGCTCATCTGGGCACAAACCCTCAGTCTCCACTGTACAGCGGATCTTGCGATCGAATGGGATGAATCGTCCAAAAGGACGACGTTCAAAAAAACGACGGAGAAAACGAGGACAACAATTCAAACCTACAAGAAGGTGTTAAAAAAGTAGAGAAGAAGTGTGAAAAATCCAATGTCTATACGAACCCGCTGACGAATCCTCAGAGAAATCCAAACGTCGATCATAGGCGTACTGAACCATTGACTGATGTAGAAATAAAGGCAATTTATCTTTACTGCTGTCGAACGAATTTGCTGTTCACGTTTCTACGATGAGCATTTTGCGTGCTCTCTATCCTGAGCAGTATAAATCTATTTTAATTAAATTTCATTTAAAAGGACTTTTCATTCTC
>PIXU01000140.1 GCA_003601795.1 Candidatus Methanophagales archaeon | reverse complement strand
TATGCCTTTGATTTTATTAAAAGGGATTGGAGAGAGATATTAGCCAAGACAGGGTTTAAAGATTTTGAACAATATGTCTTTTTTGATTACATAAGATTGCTCAAAGCGCAAAAATAAAAGAAAAGCCCGATGAGCGGACTTTTCTACACCGCATAATCCAACTGTGCGTACACCTGCTTATCCCTGAAATATTTCAACGACATCGCGCTTGACGGGCAATAAGAAGCGCAACTTCCACAGCCTATGCAGCCATCTCCGACCTTCGCAACCTTCTTTGTTCTGCCCACTACCGTGGTCACACCGAAAGTAACCACCGGTACCGGCTCTTCGGTCAATTCTATCGCTTCGACCGGACATATCGCTTCACAGACGCCGCATCCTACACATATCTCCTCATCAACCACCGAAGTCATCGCCGGCGTCTCGAGGAAATCTTTCGCCAGTAGCACACACGCCCTCGACGCTGCTGCACTGCTCATTGCGAGGCATTCGTCTATCATCGCGGGATACACTGCCGAACCGCAGATAAACACCCCTTCATTCACCGTGTCAACAGGAGTCAGCACCATCTTTGGCCTCTCCGGCTTCTCCATAAAGAATCCATTTTTCAACGGAATCCTGAACATCTCGCTCAGTCGCTCGTTCGCCTCCGCAGGCATCGCCGGTGTACTGAGCACCACTAAATCAGGCTTTATCTGTATCTCATCGTTGAATATCACGTCATAGACCGAAACAATCCCATCTTCGTATTTCGGTGGTTTCTCCTTGTCGTACCTGAGGAATATCACGCCTTTCTCACGTGCATCTTTGTACAGCACTTCCCACTTACCGTAGGTCTTTATGTCCTGGTACAGCACGAATACATTCGCATCCGGGTTCTTCTCTTTCGCTTTTAACGCACTGTCCACTACCTCGATGCTGCTGTACCTTGCAGTTACGCCTTCGCCTGGCACATCTTGAATCAATGCGATTGTATTGGCATCCAGTTTACCCGCCAGCATCTTTACAAATTCGCTTACCGTCGTCACGTTCTTCTCTTTGCCGTATCCGAAGTAACCTTCGGGCACGAAATCACGCCTTGCTCCTGTTGCAATCACACAGGCGCCAAATTCTATCTCCACATCCTCAGCCGAACCCTCTGCGACTATCTTCGCTTTAAACGAACCTGCTCTTCCCACGACTTTTTCTTCTTTCACCTTCGTGTACACGTTTATTCGCTCATTAGCCGTTACTTTATCTACTAACTCTTTCAAAACGTCCGCAGCTTGCTCACCGCCTGGTCCCGGTAACTCGGTGCTCTCTCTCAAACCGCCACCCAGTTCTGCTCCTTTATCCACTAAATGGACTTCGTACCCGGCGTCTGCAATTCCAAGTGCTGCGTTCATTCCCGATATGCCACCACCAATAACAAGCGCTTTCGGTATCACGGGATACCGTTCAACCGGTATTTCCTCGAGATACTTCGCTCGTTCTACAGCCATTTTCAGCATATCTACCGCCGCCTCTGTCGCGTCTTTGGGCCCCTGCACCCACGCACATTGCTCTCGTAGGTTTACCATCTCCAGTAAATACGGATTTAGTCCTGCCCCGGCACATGCGTCTCTGACTATATCTTCACATTCTCTCGGCGACTGTCCTGCAAATACAATCCTGGTCAATCCCTGGTCCACTATTCCGCTCTCTATCGCGTCCATCGCCTCCTGCAACGTGTTCGTCTCACTGTTCACATAGACAACGTCCTTTAATTCGCTGACTCGTTCCACGACCGCAGGTATGTCTATGGAATTTGCTATTTCACCTTCACAACCGCAAATGAATACACCTGTCTTCAGTTCATCGCCAACTTCAATATATTTGTGCTCCTCCTGCCCCGGAATTGGCTCCGTGCGCTGTGAAAGCCCCGCAGCCTTTAATGCCGCACCACTTGCCTGTGCAACGCTTTCCCGTACCTTCATCGGTGCCGTTGCCGTTCCACACGCTAAAATACCTGGAACACTCGTTTCCAGCGGGCTCGTTAGGCTCGTTTCAATGTACCCATATTTATCGGTTTTCACGCCCGTTATTTCTGCAAGTTTGCTCAGGGTTTTTGACGGCAGCAAACCAACCGCAAGAACTACCATATCAAGGTCGAGTTTTTCTATCGTTCCCTTCTCGAGGTTCTCGAACTTAACGGTCAGCGCACCTTCCTCGGGTATTACCTCAGGAACCCGTGACCTTATGTATTTCACACCATATTTGTCCTTTAACTCTGCCACTAATTCCTCGTCTTTTCCAAATACCCTGATGTCCATGTAGAAGATGTAAATCTCTATATCCGGGAATCGCTCTTTTACTTCCCACGCCTCTTTCGCTGTGTATGCGCAGCACGCGGTAGAGCAGATCTCGTTCTCCTGGCATCTTGAACCAACGCACTTGATAAAGCCTAACTTCTTTACTCGCTTACCGTCCGATGGTCTCACCAATTCCCCGGTTTCACTTACCGTAGCAGCTTTGAGCATCCCCTCAAAATCCAGTGAGACTACAACGTCCGGACTTCCATATCCATAACTCTTCGCTACTTCCGGAATGTCATAGCCCGGCGCCAATACCACGCTTTCCACACCTACTTCATTGCCCGACACGCTCAGCTTAAAATCTCCTGCTGTGCCTGACAAACGCTCTAACTCGCTCGACAGCATCAAATTTATGTTCGGATGGTTTTCCACTTTGGCTATGTATGGTGACAATCCCATCTGACATTCCGCAAGCTCCTCCATCTTACCGCCGAGTTCGGCATTCTTCTCTATCAAATGTACTTTATAACCCGAATCCGCAAGGTCAAGAGCGGCTGTTATTCCTGCAACTCCTCCCCCTATAACTGCTATTCCCATTTCTCACACCACCTTCCCAAGTATTTCTTTCGTATCCACGGCATTTTTATTCAGTCCGAGTTTGTTCGGTTCTATTCCAAGCGCGAGACCCAGCAACTGCGTGATGTAAACAACGGGCATCCCTATTGTGATGCCGAGCGCCTTTTCTATGTCTGCCTGCTTGCCGTCCAGCATCATGCCGCACAGCGGGCATGCGAGTGAAATGCAATCCGCACCCGCATTCTTCGCAACGTCCAGTATCTTCCGCGCCATGTCAAATGCTATGTCTCCCCGCGTCATCATCAGAGGCCCACCGCAACAGACCGTCTTCATGTAATTGAAATTTGGCACTATTTCACCGCCTATCAGCTCTATTAACTTGTCCATCAAGACCGGATTGTCGGGGTCATCAAAAGCCGTCTCAGGCGGTCGCCCGATATAACAGCCGTAATACGGTGCAACTTTCACGTTCACCTTCTTCTCCAGCTTACTTGAAATCTCATCCATGCCTATGTCATTCACAAAGACGTCCAGCACATGTTTCGTTTTTATCTTACCGCCATAGTCCAGCGAGCTGTCTATCCCCTTTAGTTTCGTACACAGTGCTTCATCTGCCTTCAGTGCCTTGTTACTACGCTCTAAATTATAATAGCAGATGCTGCACGGGGTCACAATGTCCAGATCTTCTTTCTCGGCAATCGCAAGATTCCGCGCGTTTAACGCATACACTACTTTCGGGTCCTCTACTTCCGCAGCACCACAGCAGTTCCAGTCCTCTACCTCGACCAGCTCAACGCCTAACTTCTCAAACACCGCTTTTGTTGACATATCCTGGTCTACCGCCGTCCCGTCAGAAGGACATCCTGGGTAATATGCAAGTTTATTTATACTCATTCCTCTCCCATCTCCTTAAATATCTTCTTTATCACTGCTCGACCCTTCACCTTCGGTGCGAGCATCGCCTTCGGGCCCATCTTCCCTTTCTTAAACATTCGCATCCCAAAATCCTTGTAATCCTTCATCATCGCCTTCATCCCCTTGATAAATGACCCTTCCTTCTTCGGATAATATTCCTTCGCAAGGCCAATATCATACAGCCGCCCATACTTTTCCAACTGGTGCTGGAATGCCTTATCAAACAGTGGTCTGGGGCTGTCTATCTTTAAGTTACCTGCTTCCTCTTCTCGCTCGGCTATTCGCCGTATCGCGCTCAGCACATCGGCAATCCGCACGTCCTGTGGACACCGCGCCGTGCACGTCTGGCAGATGAGGCAGACCCACAAATCAGGATTTGATAACACCTCCTTCCGCATTCCTAACAAACTCATCTGGATGATTTTCCGCGGATTGTAACTGGGAACGATTTCGGTAATCGGGCAGCCCAGCGTGCAGGTGCTGCACTGAAAACATGATGCGAGACGTTCCCCACCCGCCTCGCCCATTATCTCATTCTTGAAGTTTGGGTCCAGCTCCCATGTTTTTATTGGCATTTTTTTACCCTTTACCTCAACTTGTCTTCCAGCTCTTCCTCTTCGTAAACCGTGAATGGTAATGGCTCCTCAACGTCTTTACCCGGCACGTACTCGAAAATCTCTTGCACCTTCTTCGTAATCACGGGATAAAGCCTCGTCAGTGGGATGTCCTTCGGGCAGGCATCCTCACAGGCACCACAGCCGACACAGGTCGTGCTGACATGGTAAACACGCGTGAGATGATACATCAATTGATTTGCCGGAACCGCTATCGCACCTCTTAACTCCGCTATGTTCAATAAGTCCCCTCCCACAGGATTTCCCAACGGTTGGTCAAAGAAACATTCCTTGCAGTAGCATACGGGACACATGTCACGGCAGTTCTTGCATACTATGCAGTCCCTCAAGAACTCCTCCAACGCTTCCACACTGCTTATCTCGGGTAGCGCATCTTTCTTCTTCTTCGCTTCTGATGCAATCTTTTCGATTTCTCCGCTCCTGTCTATATCCTTATCCTCCAGTGAAATATCTTCGATAGCCGACAATGCCTCAACGCCCATGTCCGTTATTCCCACAACTACCACGTTATCACCGTCCCGCCTCACAATACCTATGTCTCCGACGTCTGCAAGCCGTTTGTCACATATCTCACACGCTTCCCTTATCGCAATCCCTTTCCCTTTCAGTTCTTCTATCTTCGCACTGTCCACCCAATCTCCGATCTCTTCCGCGTGGTCTGCATAATCCTGATTCGTAAAAGCACCCGGGCAATCTACGCTTATCAGAAGCACACTCTCTTTGTCCATTTGTTTCAACTTTATCAATTCTATCGCTGCCCTGATCTCACATGGCTTTGCCACAATTCCTATCTTCTCCTTTATTAGCCATCCCTTCACGACGTTTGCAGCATTTACAGAGAACGATGGAGCAAATATGGCGGGCACCGGCGGTTCCACCTTATCCTTGTCCGTTACCATCATGTGTGCCACGTTATTTCCCACTCGATGTGGCAGAATCAGACTGTCCACGACTTTCTTATCGAGCAATCCCTTAAATAACCCTTCTAAATCTCCTGATTTCAGTTCTACTCCTTTCATAGTACCTTACCTCTTAATGGACTGGGTCCCAATTCCTTTATTTCTTCCGTCAGTCCCTTCATCGTATTCGCAAATTTCTCCCCCTCTGACGCGCTTATCCAATACGATTTAAACCGATTGTCCAGCCCGAGCTGCTTCAGAATAGTTCTTATTGCTGCTATCCTTCGTCTGGCATAGTAGTTCCCTTTTATGTAATGACACTCGCCTGGATGACACCCGCTAAAGAAAACGCCATCCGCACCATTTAGTAATGCTTTGAGCACAAACATCGGATCCAACCTCGCTGAACACATAAGCCTTATTATCCGCGAGTTTGGTGGATATTTCTTACGTGACGTCCCCGCAAGGTCAGCAGCGGCGTATGTGCACCAATTACAGGTAAACCCGACTATTTTCGGCTCGAACTCCTCTTCCTCTTTCTTTGTCGTTTCTTCTCCCATTTTTCTACCCCTTTTT
>PIXU01000139.1 GCA_003601795.1 Candidatus Methanophagales archaeon | reverse complement strand
CGAAAAATATATAAACTGAGAATACTTTTACATACTTATGCCCTCATGGCAGTTCCACGCCGCTCGGATGAAAACAAAAGGCGAAGATGCCAAACGTATCTTAGAGCTGTTAGATGGTACATTGTTTCCACTACACAAGAAGTGGCGTAAACTTACACATAGGCTCGACCGTGCACCCGAACTCGCATTGATACTGTCACTCTACGCTGAAAAGGCTTTATTAGATGGGAAAGTGCATACGTATTACCGGCTATCGAGGATTGTTGGAACGAACTATGACACAGTGAAGAAGAATTGCAGATTTCTTGAGCTTTTGAATTTTGTTGAGATAAGCAGGGTAGAAAAAGAAGAGAGCGCATCAGGTGTTGCGTCTTATAGGGTTAGAATCACAAAAAAGGGATTAGAGGCAACAAAGAACATTCTCAAGGCTAAGAACTGCTAAAAAATCCTTTTCGATGCAAAAACACCCTCACTTATCAAATGATCCAACTTTAGAGCGCCTCGCAGAATTGTAGCTAATAAGTGCTGCTAAGCAGGAAGTTTGGCATAGAAAACAGCAGCGCCCTTTTGTTTAACCTTTGTTTAAAAAGGTGTAACTTTTAGTAAAAAGGTTAACTTTTACTTTAGCTGGATACACCCCTGTAAAATAACCCTTTTCCTCTCTTTTTGATAGGATCTCTACATGCGCATCCACGATTGGGATGTTATCTTCCATTTCATTTTTATTTCCTTTACTCGTCTGCTTTTACACTTCCTATACTGAATAATAGAACATATGGGAAAACAATGATACTTAGACTACAAAAGGGTAACTTTTTTGGGTGTACTTTTTCAAAAAGGAAAATTTAAGTTACCCTCTATATTTGTTATAATTAATGAGGATGTTACCATGGCAGCAAAAAAACGAGAGAAAATTAGAGGTCTCGAAATTTGTTGACCAAGAAGGTGAAGTCACGCCTGACCAAGTTGCGGATACTTTTGGTATGGAAATCCACAATGCAAGAGTGCAGTTAAAACGATACTGGAAGATGGATTTACTGCACAGAAGGAAGATAAACAGAAAAAACGAAGCAGCGAGCGTAGAACTTATTTCCCTCATGTATTTTTATCTTTCTCCATCTTATATTAAAACCATGTTTCTCGAATTCAAAAAAGAAGTTGAGCATCTGTTGAAGGAGGCATTGGAAAAAGCGTCTTATGAATATAAGGAGTTGGAAGCAGGATTAGATTTAGAGGAGAGTGAACATGCGGATATCGCATCCCGAGTTGCTTTCCCTTTAGCTCGTGCTTATAAACAGCCGCCGAAAATCATTGCAGCGGATATTGTAAATAGGCTTGAGATACCTGCTGAAAATACGTTGATATCGAATGCAGTTGCAGCCGGTCCTTATATCAACTTCTATGCGAACGATTTCTTCTTGCATAAGACTTTGCAGAGGATAAAAGAGCGAATATGGGTCGCAGAGAAGAAAGGTAAGATTATAATTGAGCACACGTCTGCGAATACTGATGGACCACTCCACATAGGACATCTCAGAAACGCTATTATTGGCGACGTGCTGGTGCGGGTGTTAAAGCGTGCTGGGTTCGATGTGGAAACGCATTATTACGTGAACGACATGGGGAGGCAAATAGGAGTAGTGGTGTGGGGTGCGGAAAGAATTGCTTTCGATGAAACTAAAAAAGCCGACCATGCCGTTGCTGACGTTTACATCGCAGCGAACAGGATGGTAGAGGAGAACAGCGATTTTTTGAAGGGTGTGGAAGAGTTAATGAGGAAATACGAGGCAGGAGATGAAGCAGTAGTGAAGAGATATAAAGCAGTAGTGAAGAAATGTCTATCAGGAATTAAGGCATCTTTGGAAAGGTTAAATATTCAGCATGATTTGTTCGTTTGGGAAAGCGAATTCGTGAGAGGAGGAGCAGTGAAAGAGGTAATAAGAGAGTTAAAGCAAAGGGGGAATATTAAGTTCGACGGTTCTGCTCTTTTACTGAAACTGGAGGGAATAGAAAAGGAGCTGGTAATACAAAGGACTGATGGAACTTCGCTTTACACCGCGAGAGACCTCGCCTATCACAGATGGAAAAGCAATAGATGCGATAGGGTGATAGACGTGTTCGGGAAAGACCACGAATTGGTGTCGCAGCAATTGACAAAAGCGCTTCAGATATTGGGAGTAAAGGCGCCGGAATTTGTTATTTTCGAATTTGTTTCGCTGCCAACCGGTTCTTTATCCACCCGTGCCGGTCGGTATATCTCGGCGGACGAGCTAATAGAAAAAATCGAGGAGAGGGCGTATGAAGAAGTGGATAAGAGAAGAAAAGATTTGGTTGAGGATAAGAAGCGTGAGATCGCACGCGAGGTGGGTATAGGCGCATTAAGGTATGATATGGTGAAAGTATCGCCTGATAAGCACATCACATTTGATTTTAAAGATGCGCTGGACATAGAGAAGAAAGGCGCTCCGTTCATTCAGTATTCGCATGCGCGTGCCTGCAGCATATTAAGAACTGCGGAGGCAAGAGGTTTTAGCGTGACGGATTACGATGCACCGGTATCGCTGTTGACGGAACGTAGCGAAAAGGAGCTGATAACGAAGTTGTCAAAGCTTGAATATGTCGTAGAAGAGGCGGCTACAGCGTTAAAGCCGCATCTGCTCGCTAAATATGCACGAGAGCTCGCTGAAAGTTTCAACTTGTTTTATAAATATTGCCCCGTATTGAATGCGGAGGACGAACTGAGAAAACCGAGATTGGTTCTCGTGGACGCGGCAAAAACGGTTTTAAGCGATGTTTTGCATCTGCTGGGTGCGGAAGCGCCGGAGGAGATGTAAAAACACTTTCTTTCTAAAGAAAGAACCTGTGCTAAGAAAGAAAGGTTTTGCTTACGCAAAAACGTTTACGGAAAAAACTATGGGAATATTTTTTTTTGACTTTCAAACCTTTCAAATTTCAAACCACAAACTTTTGGGACCAGTATACATTTGGTGCACTAAAAATCGAACCGACGATTCCAGTAACACTGCTGAAGATCAAGCATCCCCATAAGTACATTTACCGGACTAGCACTAAGCGATTATATGCCAGATAGTGTTCAGCATGATATTCAGATTTTTATCAACCCATGACTGGCGATTCTTCTTTACCCTCTGCCCAACGATTCCCATGAGGTTTTCAATGTGATTGCTGTTATCAGGAATCTCTATCCCTCTTGT
>PIXU01000138.1 GCA_003601795.1 Candidatus Methanophagales archaeon | reverse complement strand
TATTTGTTATTAAATGCTATAGTTTATTTGTTATTTGTTGTTCTGACACCCCTATTTCCGAATGTCAGGATAGTTTAATAGCGGGAATCCAGTTATAATAAACTTTCCCGTTCGCATCTGTGAATTTGGTGCAGTTTATCCAGCCATTTGGTGTGAGTAAGGATGTGTTATGGTGGATTTGTGGATAGGAGCCTGTGAGGATGGTGTAGTTGTAAGTTTTATTGGGTAAAAGAACAACGGGCTTGTCAAAAGAGATGTTATGCCAGTCGCCTATATATCCATCCCAGGTTGCGGTGGCGTTCCATGTTTTGTTCCATATCCTTGCATATTCGGTGTGCCCGCCTGTTCCCTCGCATGGATATGTGTAAAGTTTGGTTGCGATAATTGTCTGGTTTGGCGTGATTGTGCCGTTGTGCGTGCCGGGGATGCTTGGATATGTTCCGGGACCTGTATCAAAGATTGCTTTTTCTGATATTATCTCAATAAATACATAATTTGTCGCTGTTGCATTTAATGACGATGCGCTTAGGAATATTGTAAAGTTTCTGTCCTCATTTTGCGATATTTTGAATGTGCATGTTTTATTTTCATGCGCACCGATTATCCCGAGCTCAACGCTTGTTCTGTTCGCTGTTACATTTGGTGGTGTTGTTATATTTAAAGTAACGTTATCTGATGGGACATCTCCGGAATTAAAGACAGTAACATTGAGAAGAAAATCTTCACCTTTTTTTACTTTTTCTGGCACTGTTGGAGTAATCCAGAGTTTTGGAGTTGAAAGTGAATTTATGTTAACGGTTCTTATCACACATCCGCTATCTGAGTATATCTCAACATCCAACCACAGTTCCCCGTAATTAGTTGGTGTTAAGCTCCAATTAAACGAATGCGTTTCATCAGGATTTAATTGTGGAACACTTTTTGTCAGCGACTCTGTTGTGTTGAAATAGTAATGTAGATTGAGTTTTGCAGTCATGTCATAAATCTGCGTTGTATCATTGTTTTTGATTGAAACAGTGAAATTAAATGGCGTGCCTAACGTGACATTTTCAGGTTTTGAAACGTTTATGTCATAGTTTGGTGTGACATTTACCGTGTAATTTTTCATGTACATTATTCCGGTGTCGTTATATGGTGCTAATATCAATTCATACACACCAGGAGAGAAGTAATCCGGTATGCTTGCGTCTATTGGCACTTCTTTAATAGAATGAGCTGTTATCTCTATGGATGTTTCATTTCCCACGAGAATTGCGGTTGGTGTAACACCAGGGGCTGGTTCTGCTGTTTGCATTCCAATCGCAATGTTAATTGTTGCATTTTTGTCACCTGTGTTATTTATTGAGACAGTTAATAGACTCGTTCTTCCTGATTTAAATTCACCCATGTTAATAATGCTGCAGTTGATGGCCTCATTGGCACTCTCGCCTTGGGTTATAGCACTGCTTTCCTGTGTTTCCATTGAAATTGAAGAACTTGACTGCCAAATTGATGATACTGGTGTCCAGGGAGATTCTCCTATTGGAACGTTACCATAACTATAATGCCTAAAAACATAGGCTTTTGCTTTTATCGAATTAAATTGATAAATCGGATTGGTCTTTGTATCGACATAAAACGTTGTAATATTACTTCCCCCGGGTGAGAGTTCCATAGTATCACTTACAACCGACCCATCTAAATTACGGAGTGGGACGAATTCAGAAGGATAAAGATAAACTTTGAAAAATACCTTATAATCACCTGTAAAGCTAAGTTCCTCATCATATGTAGATGGATAATTTGCCTCAATTTTAAGTTCTCCATTGCTTGAATTGTAAGACAATATTGATACACCAAGATTTGGCTTGTATTTTTCCGTTATTTCTTCACATTTTATCTTTCCTTTCTCATATTTCCCTGTGTAAACATGATCAACAAGACTGCTACTCTTGGATAAATATATTCTTCTATCGTATCTGTATTTTTCCCAGTGCGTCTTCTCTGGTATATAATCAGTATCTAAGTGACTCCATTTAGTGTCATTGTAATATAGTGTCCATACGTGTCCTCCTCCATTACCCCATCCACTAACCATTTTTGCAGGGATTCCCACGGATCTCAAGTATGCAGTAGAGAGCATTGCATAATCCTCACAAACTCCAACAGGATGTGGATGCCAATCTTTTATGCTCTCAGATTCTAATTGTTGCTCTCCAGTTTGATTATAGGGTCTGAGGTCGGAGTTTAAGAAGTTTAAAGTATCATGATAATTTGAACCTGTTATAACTTTATCCAGTGCTTCATCTGGGAGAGTGTTTTGGTACCAATAATCGTCGTTATCCTTTAGTAACCATGCTCGTTCTAAGCAAATGGGTCCAAGATATGTTGATAAATCATCTATCCAGATCCACCTTGAACCTAGTGTCGAAGTGGCGTAGTTATGCTTCCAGTTTTCATCAAACTCATCTCTGTTTCCATCAAAGTCATCATCATAACCATTTGACCAAAAAATAACACGCTCATCATTCCCTATGTGGTGATATGTTGAGTTACCGTTTATTGTTCTCGTTAAATTTGCGATACTATTTACAGCTTCTTGAACAGTGGTATTTCCATTAATCCAATTAATTGCACTCATCCAGATTTGCGGATCGTATTGATGTAAATTTTCAGTCCACTGCATTTGCGCAAATATCTTTCTTCCGTAATGGATATCTGTATCTCTTGTTGTAAAAGCACCATCATCCATTTTATCAAAATCAAAAATCACATAAAAGCTGTCGCTACCAATCTCTTGCTCTTCTATAAATGCTCTCACTTCCCATGTTCCAACAGGGATCTCAGAAATGCTCTGATAATTATCCCAATTGTAGTTTGTATAAGCTTTGCCATCTGAAAGAGGTATGCAAATTGATTTAACTAAATTGTGATTTGAATCATAGACATCGAGCCTAACTTCCTTATCTGGGGTAGCTGGAGTTACCGAGGCAGAAAAGCGTGGATTGTCTATTCCTCTCCTGAATACTGGAGCATTATAACTTGTTGACCATTTCCAGTTTTTAGTTGAATCATCAACGGTTCCATATTTTGAATCAACGGTAACTTTTCCTTTCCCCTCTCCCTCTCCACCAAAATAGTTCTCAAACCTCTCTACCAGCGGATAATTGTCCTTATCTCCATCTATGCTGTAAGGCGTATCGCCAATTCCATCTCCATTTGCATCACTTCCTGTATAATCGCTCCAGTAGTTACCGAGATAGTTTGTGTATGTTTTGCCTTTATAGGTGTAGGTTATTTTCCCTGTAGAATTAAAGTTATTGTGTCTATTCACCTTTTTCAAGTTAATCTGCTGAGGATATATTCTTTTCCGGCGGTGAAGAAGTCTTTATTTTGGATTTTCATCGTTTCTATCACGCTCATCATGATGTCCCTGTTTTTTAGCGCCTTCCTTTGCCGCACGCATGGTCTCAAAGCACGTTCTGCAGCATTGTTCGTGGGCTCAACTCCGGGCACAAGTATGAAGGTGAAGAGTTCATGCGCGTACTTCAGTGCACGCTTCGCCAGCGTTTTCACTGCGTGATGCTCCCATTTCCCTTCCTGCGTCACGAACTTCTCCAGTCTCTCCACAAATTTGGCATACAC
>PIXU01000137.1 GCA_003601795.1 Candidatus Methanophagales archaeon | reverse complement strand
TACATCTCATTCTTTGAGCTCTTGCTCGACTCAAAGGAAACTTGGTTTCCATCTATCATTCTGTTCCCGATGGTTTAGAGATGAGCGAACCCGCATATGTTAATGGACACTACACTTAGGTACTGAGCGGAATCTGATACTGAGTATCATCGCCGCAACCGCAACGCAAACAAGACCGATACAACAGCTATCGCCACAGCCACAAAGCTCGTAACGAACCCCTCTGGCTCCGGTGAAGGCATCTCATACGGTCTGCTACTACTTCTGTTCAGCATCACATCCGAGACCGCCATAGCGAACTCGCGTGCATATTCCGGTCCCTTTGCTGTCACTATATTACCAGAGACCACCACACCCGTATCCTGATACCTCCCACCATTCTTTATCAGTTCCTCCTTCGCCGTTATGAATGCCTGTTTGGTTTTCGGTTTTCACCTCCAAACTAACTCAGGGCGGCGGAGTGCCAGGGGAGTTGTTGGAACACCACAAAAAATCACGGGGGCGGGTAGCTCCGCCCCACTATGTGCCCGTCTTCGTCTATCAGAATGTTGTCCAGAAAAGTTTTGTTCACATAGGGGTTCCAGCTACGAGATTCCCCTATCCAGTACCAATCCTTTAAGGACTCGTTCCTGTAAGTGAAATATCGCACTTTATCAATTCGCCAGTAGCCCACGACTTTGATCGACTTGTTCTCAACCGCTCGTACGCGGTTTTCCACGCGTACGCAGTCCTCACGAGTGAGTGCGAGCAGAGACGGCTCAAACGGCAACCATTTGATGGATGTTTTTATTATCTCTCCATCATCAGAGACCCAAACGATCGCCTTGTCAGTCTCTGCGTAGAGAATACCCTTCTTGTGCGACCAGTAAAAACAAAACCGTTTAAACTCGGAATTGTAGTATGGCTCGGTTAAGACACCCTCATCAAGGACGTTGGGAAAGTGTGTCTCGAGATATTCTGCCGCGATTGCATACGCTTTTGATAATGGTATCGGCGTGGGAGTGTGTATTGGTGTAGGTGTGGATGTCGGTGTCGAAGTTGGTGTTAGTGCGGGTGTGGATGTAGGCGTTAGAGTAGGGGTAGACGTTGGTGATGGAGTAGTAGTAGGCGCGGGTGCAGGTGTTGAGGTGGGTGCTGGCACCGGCATGTCGCTATTGCTGTTCCCCAAATAGAAATAACCCGCTATTGCTATCGCTGCTATTATAACAACCATTCCAATTGTCGTTCCTTTATTCATGCATATCACCTCCAATTAAAAAATAAGTGGAATTTCCTCTAAACCTCTATACCGCAAACCCCACTATTCCTATGACTCCCATGCACGCCTCCGCAGGACTCATGCCCAGTGCAAATGCTAACGGTATCAACAACCGCAGCTCCGTCCCGGGAAGCATCGCACTGAAAAAATGAAAAGATTTTTTCATTTCTCATGTCTCCAAAATAAAAATGAGAGACGAAGTTCTTCACCTCTTACCTCTTTCACCTCCACGGTCTCGGCACAACAGGTATTGGCGTTACAACGGGTGGCATAGTAGGTACTACTATCGGTACAAATTCCGGCTCTGGAAGTCCTATCGTCTCTACCTTGTAATGCAGATTCCCGTCCCAATTCATCAACACCCTTTCTCCACCTCTTGCCCATCCTTCTTGTTCCTCGCCTACAACATACTCGATCGTGAGTCGCCTCCCGGTCGGGTCGTCCAGAGATTTCAGCAGTGGCTCTTCCGGACTCAGGTCTATATAGGTTCCCGAAGCGTATGTGCGCGCATCTAATCTAATCGTTACTTTATCCCCTCTCTTCGGTATGTTTTTTCTGATTACCAGGTCCTGCCAGACGTTTTTTTCATCCGTGCAAAAAACCGCAGACCGCCCCAGGGCGATTTTTTCGCCACGCTCGTTAAAAACTCTACTGTCCATATACCACCATCTGAAAAGTGGTCCCGGAGTGCGTCCCGAAGGCATTGTATACGTGAAGTCTATAAAATTTACCCTGATTACCACTGGCGATGTCGGTGCTTGATGTTCAATCCCTCCGGCTCCTCTTCCGCTTGCTGATATGCGCGCGCCTATTGGTATCGCGATCAATGCTATGACAATGCACAATGCTATCGCAATTCCCGCTGCTAATATTTTCCTGTCCATTTTTCTTTTCTTACCTCCAATTGAATACAATCATGGTAATACAATATATTATAATATTATAAAAAGATTTGAAAAATAAATGCATTGGCTCGGATGCCCTTGTAACAGTTTCGCTTTTCAGTTTTCAGATATGGACATCAGCAGGAGCGAGCCAAATATCCAAATCCTCATACTCCTCGTCATCCCATTTATTAAGTACGTTTTTTAGATGCCGCCGTTATGTGATACCCGCTCCATCATTGTCATAAAGATATATGCCAATGCTGTGCACTCTTTATCACGCAGAATACCCGCCCGTGCCAGCACTACCGGCGAGAGGCAAATTGCAGCCACCGTCTTGTGGTTATCATGAGCCGCTCTGACCATATCCCTCAGCTCGCTGTCGTCCCATAGATATTTCATTGAGCCCACACCGCCTACAATCACTATCGCATCATAATCCGAGATGTTCACATCGCTAACAGAGAGATTTACAGCCACTTCACCGCCCGACATGCCTCGTGCTATGCCTGCACGTGTGCTCGCTACCACCACCTCCGCACCCGAGTCCTTAAATATGCCCGAAGGCACCGATAGCTCCTCCTCCTTGTAGCCCTCCGGCGCCACCACCATCAAGACACGCTTACCCTCAAGCTCCTTGCCCGTTACGGATGCAGATGACATGAATAAAGCAACCAGAACCAAAATTAAAACCAGCACTGCCACTAATCTTCTCATCCTCTATCTATCCTCTAAACCCCCCTTTTGGTTCTTTTTCTACTTATAATTTCATAGCTCTTCAATATCCTCAATATATCTCTTAACTTTTTCAATATTCTCTTCTAAAAGGTCTGGTTCACAGTATCCTTCATAAAAGCACTGTTCATGTAGATGATGGTCCCTTGCCGAGAACCTATCTACCAATCCCTTCTCTCTTATGAGTTCATCC
>PIXU01000136.1 GCA_003601795.1 Candidatus Methanophagales archaeon | reverse complement strand
TGGAGGGAGAGTGGCATCGAGCGTCTCGAAGCGCACAGATTATGTGGTGGCAGGAGAGGATGCGGGGTCTAAATTAGAGAAGGCGGAGAAGCTTGGTGTGAAGGTAATAGACGAGGAAGAGTTTATGGAATTGGTGAAGTTGTAAAGATGATAAACCTCGACATGGCAAGGATTTTTGACGAAATTGCAGATATTCTGGAAGTAAAAGGGGAGAACCCGTTCAGAATAAGAGCGTACAGGCGAGCAGCTCGAACGATAGAAACACTTACGCAGGACCTGAAGGTGATAGCAGAACGAGGTGGAGTCAGCGAATTAAAGAAAATACCAGGTGTGGGGGAAGGTATAGCAAAGAAAATAGTGGAGATAGCAAAAACAGGTGATTGCAAGAAGCATAGAGAGCTAATGCAAGAAGTGCCTGTAGGCTTGCTTGAACTCTTAGCTATTCCTCGTGTCGGTCCGAAGACAATAGCAAAAATGTATGAAGAGCTTAAGATAAAGAGTATAGAGGAATTGGAGGAAGCTGCGAAATCGCACAAGTTAGAAGGGCTCCCAGGATTGGGTGCTAAGGTAGAAGAGAACATATTGAAAGGGATTGAGCAATACAGGCGGTATAAAGGACGTACATTACTTTCCAAAGCGCTTCCTTATGCTGAATCAATAGTGAACGAGTTGAAGAAATTGGATGCAGTAGATAAAATAACAATCGCGGGCAGTTTGCGCAGGATGCGTGAGACGATAGGGGATATAGACATATTGGTGGTCTCAAAGAGACCGAAAGAAGTAATGGATTCGTTCACGAGTCTTGACGGGGTAGAGGATATAGTGGCAAAAGGGGATACGAAATCATCTATTGTACTGAAGGGGATAGATGTTGACTTGAGGGTGGTGGATGCTGTTTCATTTGGTGCTGCTGCTCATTATTTCACAGGCTCCAAGCATCATAACATAAGAATCCGTGAGTTGGGTGTGAAGCGCGGGTTAAAGATAAATGAATACGGTGTTTTCCGTGGTGACGAGAGAATAGGAGGGGAGGACGAGGAGGATGTGTTCAAAAGTGTGGGTGTCGCATATATTCCACCGGAGTTGAGAGAAGACCGGGGCGAGATAGAAGCTGCTAAAGAGAACAGAATACCGAAATTGATAGAGCTGAGCGATATAAAGGGCGATTTGCACGTGCATACAAAGTGGAGTGATGGAAAGAACAGCATAGAAGAGATGGCTGACACTGCTATCTCCTTGGGTTACGAGTATATCGCAGTCGCAGACCATTCGCCTGCGGTAGGTATCGCCGGTGGGATGAATGAGGATAAAGTAAAGAAGAGGGAGAAGGAGATAGAGAGGGTGAATGAGAAGTTTGAGAAAGAAGGTGTTAATTTCAGGGTTTTATCTGCATCGGAGGTAGATATAAAGTCTGATTTCTCTATGGATTTCCCGGATGCGATACTGAAGGAGCTGGACGTGGTCGTGGGTGCGGTTCATACCAAATTCTCACAGGATAGACAGACGATGACGGAACGAATCGTAACGGCGATGGAGAACCCGAATGTGGATATAATTGCACATCCCACAGGGCGTGTTCTTGGCAAAAGAGACCCGTACGAGGTGGATATGGAAAAGTTAATGGAGGTGGCAAAGGATACTGGCACGATAATGGAACTTAATTCGTTTCCTGACAGACTTGACCTTAACGATATGCATTGTAAAATGGCGAAGGATCATGGCGTAATGGTTGCTATCTCAACGGATGCGCATGATGCAACACAGATGGGTGCAGTGATAAAGTATGGTGTGGCAACAGCAAGAAGGGGGTGGCTCGAAGCAAAAGACGCGGTGAATACGAGAGGGTTAGAGGAGCTGAAGGGGCTATTGAAAGGCTAATCAAAATGATTATAGGAACGCGCGGTAGTAAATTGGCGATATTGCAAACAGAGAAAGTCCGCAAGCGGCTGAAAGAGCTGGGTTATGAGCCTCTGATAAAAGCAGTGCGGAGTTTAGGTGATGTCATGACCGACAGGGGTTTATACGAAATGCCGGAGAAAGGAGTTTTTGTTAAAAAGCTTGATATGCTTCTTTTACAAGGTAAAATAGACCTCGCAGTGCATTCCATGAAGGACATACCTCTTGAACGTGATGAGAGGTTAGAGACATCTGCGGTTTTACCTCGTGATTCTCCTTATGATGCATTAGTGTCAAAATATAGATTGGATGAAATGCCAGAAGGTGCGGTGATAGGAACATCAAGTGTCCGGAGGAAGTTTCAATTCTTGAATTGTATGGATTCGAGGAGGGTAGAAGTAACGATTAAAGATATTCGCGGTAATGTGGATACGAGGATAAAAAAATTCAGAAGAGGCGAATACGATGGCGTAATTCTTGCAGAAGCAGGGCTTAAGAGGTTGAACGCGGCGGCAGATATCGATTATGAGCGACTTGACTGCGACCCTTTTGTGCCCTCGCCAAATCAAGGTATAATCGCAGTGGTGACCAGAAAAAGCTCGGAGGAGAGTGAGATATTAAAAGCGGTAGACGATCCCAAGACGAGGATGGAAGCAGAGGTGGAGAATGAAGTATTGGAAGTAATTGGTGGGGGGTGTTCGCTTCCCGTGGGTGTGCACGCACATCATACTAAGGGATCTGAGGACAAAATTGAGTTGGCTGTTTACATTAGTGTATCCCGTGAGAAACATGTTTTAGAAAAAACAGTGCTCAGTAAAGATAAAAGATTGGAAGAGGCACGGAATTTTGCAGAAAAACTTCCACGCTGGAAAGAAATAAAATAGAGCCTGGTGCTTGGAATTTTTACTAAATTGGTTCAAACCCTTTCATAAGAGCTCGAAAAAGCATCAAAACCGGGATTATCTCCAGACGACCTATCCACATGTTCAATATTAGCATTACTTTCGCTATATATGGCATCCCTGCGTTTGTGATGCCCGTGGACAACCCTACATTCCCCTGTGCCGAAGCGACCTCAAACATGACCTCTCCCAACTGAAATTGTGAACCCACCACTGACGATAACACGCATATCCCTGCAAACAAGAACAGAAGCCAGAGGATGATAATCAAACTCGATTCTGACACTATTTTAACTATTTCTTCCTTTTCCAACAGTCTATCTCCGAGTCTAACAGAGATTATTGCATGTGGGGGTAAAAAATTTCTACGTAAGGACCATCTTATCCATTTATACGCTATTGCCACTCTTATTAATTTCACTCCCCCTGCCGTAGACCCCATTCCTCCGCCTATTATCATGCTCATGCACATGATCATAATCCCCGTTCCTGACCAATCATGCACACCTGTTGTCTGAAACCCCGTACATGTTAGTCCAGATATAAGCTGAAAAGAAGAAAAACGAAGACTGTTTAACACATCTCCGTATAATGCGTAGTTGGCAGCAAACAAGGGAACGAGCAGGATAACCAGGGTAACGGCAAAAGCGCGACATTGTACATCTTTAAAAAGAGTTTTGAAATTCCCTTTTAGCGCCTTATAATGCACTAAAAAGGGTATTGCACCTAAAATCATCATCGGGATAACTGCCAATTCGATAAGAAAGTTGCCGTAATACGCCATACTTTTATCGGTTACAGTGAAGCCTCCGGTCCCGAGTGCGGTCATTGCATGATTTACCGCTTCCCATGGCTTCATCCCGGCAAGGAAGAATAAAAGTATGCCAAAGGAGGTTAAAATAAGATATATCCACCAGGTCATCCTCACGGTGGATATAATGCTTGGTTTTATTCGCTCCTCTCGTGCTTCTGCTCTGTACAACGCGAATGCACCTGTCCCAGGACGTGCCAGGATAGAAAGCATCAAAACAATTACGCCTACGCCGCCTACCCACTGCATCAAACTTCTCCAGAACTGCGCGGTGTGTGTAAGCGAAGAAGGATGCGCAACCATTGTTAGACCTGTTCCGGTCCAGCCGGACATCGCTTCAAAGAATGAATCTAACGGACTCATATCCTCTATCATAATGAAAAGGAGAGAACTAAGAGCCGGAACGACCAGCCACGCCAACGCCGCACAAACCATCGCATGCTTAAACTCAGGCTCTTTTGCATGCTTGAAAGGAAATCTGAGCGAAAATCCAAGGGCTAAGGCTGCAATAGCTGTGAATACCAAAGGTTTTATTACAAAAAGTTCTCTGAATACGTATGCCACCGGGAGCAACAAAAACATAAGCACTCCAAGTATCACCAATATACTGCCAAGGTCTTTTAACACCGTTTTCAGGTTTGAAAACACTTTCTCATCCGCCCCCTCTTTCTTCTTTCAGCACAAACCTTTTCTTACTTTACCATCCAACTCCATCTCATAAAAGAAAGAAGCCAGTGTTTTTAGCACAGTTTTCTTTTTGCGATTGTAAAAAAGAAAAAGTGTATAATATGAACAAAAAGATTGTTTACGGTAGCATTGGAAGCATCCTGATATACCTTGGTATTTTAATGATTATTCCACTTGCAGTGGCTTGGTACGAAGAGAGGACCTTATCCCTTTTTATTATTAAAACCTGGTTGATTCCGCTTGTGACAACCGTCTCCTCAGGTGTGATTTTAGAGAGAGCGGGGGTAAAAGGGATAATAAAAAGAAGAGAAGGATTTGTCATTGTTGCTTTGGGATGGCTTGCGGTTGCACTTTTTGGCTCACTTCCTTACGCCTTCTCCGCGACGTTAGGTCCAACGGATGCCTTTTTTGAGTCTATGTCAGGCTTCACAACCACGGGCTCCACGGTGATGTTGAATTTAGAGCAGGTTGACCGGAGCATACTGCTGTGGCGGAGTTTCACGCAGTGGATAGGCGGTATGGGTGTGATTTTGCTTTTTATTGCGATACTACCCACCTTTGGCATTGCGGGCAGTCAGTTATTTGACCGCGAATTTCCAGGACCGTTGTCAGAGAGGATTAGACCGAGAATTCAAATGACTGCAAGAATGCTGTGGTCAATTTACCTGATTTTGACAGGTGCAGAGATTTTAGCGCTTTTTTATGCTGCGAAAATGCCTTTGTATCACTCTTTTTGCACCGCGTTCTGCACGATGCCTACCGGCGGGTTCTCGCCACTGACGAACAATATCGCAGGTTACGCAAACCCAACAGCAGAGGTTATTATAGCCGTGTTCATGTTCCTCGCAGGGATGAACTTCATTTTGCACTATTCTTTAATAAGAAAACCCCGGAGAATATTGGCAAACAAGGAGTTTCAAGTCTATTGCCTATTTCTTTTAGCTGCGATCTCCATAATAACGGCAGATTTGTATATTCACAAGTTCGGTTCCATACAGGAAGCACTCCGTTACGGAGGATTTCAGGCTATTTCCTTCATGACCACCTCGGGATTCACAACCTCCAATTTTGATACCTGGAGTCATTTGTCCAAAATCATTCTTTTCAGCCTGATGTTCATCGGAGCATGTGGCGGGTCAACTGGTGGTAGCATCAAGGTCATCAGGATATACGTTTTACTAAAATATTTTAAACAGCGGATTCGTAAAATTCTGTACCCGCATGCGATTTTTGTGATGAAGACAGGGGAAAAGCCTATTTCTGATGACATCGTACAGGGGATTGTTGCCTTTTTTATCTCCTATATTCTGATATTTGTGGTATGCTCGATTGCAATGACTGCAATAGGATTGGATATGGTAAGTGCGGCATCTTCCGTAGCGGCGACATTGGGAAACGTAGGACCTGGATTTTGCCTTGTATCGGCTAATTATGCATCTGTTCCAATCCTGGGAAAATACATACTGTCTTTTTGCATGTGGGCAGGGCGGCTGGAATTATTTACTGTTCTGGTTCTGCTGACGCCTGCGTTTTGGAAGGGTTAAGTCTCCTTATCATAGTCCGGGAAATTAATAATTTTGGGGATTTGAAACCATTTGAAAATCTTTTTATTTTATATAGAGAAGAGCTAAATATATAATCCAAATACCATGAAGTTGCTGCTCAGGAGATTTTCGTCACGTTTGCACGAAACGCCGTATACGGCTGAGGTAATTCTTGAAACGGGAGCGAAAATAAACATAGATCGCGCGAATGTGGATGCAGTGCGAGCCGATCTCATCATTGACGTCCCGGAGGATAAAGTGGAGCGTGTTGCAGCACTCTTCAGGGAGAAAGGAGTTGAAGTAAGGAAATTAGTGAAACTTATTGCCTGGGATGAAGCGCGATGTGTCCACTGTGGTGCTTGCATTTCTGTCTGCCCAACCGGGGTGTTTAAGTTCGATCCTTCGTGGAATATATGCGTGGAGGAGGAGAAATGTGTCCGGTGCGAGGTATGCGTAAAAGCATGTCCCCTCGGCGCTTTGGCGTGTGTAGAACAATAAATGGTATTGAAGAAAAGGTTTTCAAATCCTTAGAGAAAAAGAGGTGAAATGAAAAAAGTAGGCATAGCCGATACCACCTTTGCGAGATATGACATGGGTACGGCGGCGATAGACGAACTGAGGAAGAATGCATCGGTAAAGATAGAGAGGTACACCGTCCCGGGTATAAAGGACTTGCCAGTGGCATCGAAGAAGCTGATAGAGGAGAGAGGATGCGACATAGTGATGGCATTGGGCATGCCTGGACCTAAGGATATAGACAAGCAATGTGCACACGAAGCCTCACTCGGAATAATAGCTGCACAGCTGCTCACTTCCAAACACATAATAGAGGTCTTTGTATATGAAGACGAAGTAGAAAATGAGAAGAAGCTTGCGTGGCTCGCGGACCGCCGTACGAGAGAGCATGCACAGAACGTAATAAAACTGCTCTTCAAACTCGGTGAATTGGAGCACGAAGCGGGAATGGGGAAAAGGGAAGGGTTTGAAGATGTAGGCCCTTTGGAGTTATAATTATAATTGTATCCTTTATGACTGGAGATACAGAGCCCTTATGCAGGTAAACATATTTGGCTATGTTGCAAATCCTATTCAAAATCAAATCAAAACAAAAATATATATGTATGGTATGTTATAAATGCTAAACATAAACGATCATAATGAGGTGATAGTATGAAAGGAGTAAAAGCGAAGATAACGAAGGCTTTGCAGACCGGTACGCGTTTAGACTGCGTGGATAATACCGGTGCAAAAGTGTTACAGATTATAGCGGTGAAAGGATACCGTGGTGTGAAAAACAGGTATCCAAAAGCAGGAATCGGGGATATGGTAATTGTATCAGTGAAAAAAGGAAGACCGGAAATAAAGAAGCAGCTATTGAAGGCGGTGATAATAAGGCAGAGGAAAGAATATAGGCGACCTTCCGGGATGCGAGTGAAGTTTGAGGATAATGCTGCGGTTGTCGTTGACGATAAGGGGACTCCAAAGGGCTCTGAGATAAGGGGACCAGTTGCGAGAGAGGCAGTGGAGAGGTTTTCAAAGATAGCCTCAGCAGCTACCATGATTGTGTAGTGCAATATTCAATCTAAACATGACATAGCATTTGAGAGGGGAAAGCAAGATGGAAGAAAGGATGGCTAAATTAGAAGTTACGATTTATGAAATGAGGGAGATGATAGGGGAAGTAAAAGGAATAGTATCGGAATTATCGAAGAGGGTAGATGACCTTGGGGATAACGTCTCGAAGAGAGTAGATGATCTCAGAAGTGATACGGACCATAAATTCAGTTTGGTTCTGTGGGAAGTCACGATTTGGTTCATGATTTTGATGCTGGTGGTATCAATTTGGAGCTATCTAATTTTAAATATAGTATAGGTATAGCATATAGCGTATACGAAAACGATGGCGGGAGTTACCGAGTGGACAAAGGTGGCAGACTCAAGATCTGCTCCCGAAGGGGTTCGCAGGTTCGAATCCTGCCTCCCGCATGAAGATGACAATGCTAACAGAAGAAGAGGGAAAAGAAGGGCTAAAGCTTGCAAGAGCTGCAATAGATAAATATTTGAGTGAGAATATCAAAATAAAAGCGGGAGCCCACTTACCTGCAATATTTGAAGAAAAGAGGGGCGTTTTTGTCACGCTGAATAAATATGGAGAACTTAGAGGCTGTATCGGCTATCCATATCCTATATTCAAGCTAAAAGATGCAATTATAGATGCTGCGATATCTGCGGCGGTTAACGACCCCCGATTCCCACAGGTAACAAAAGAGGAGTTTACAGATATCGTTATTGAGCTAACGATACTCACCACACCACAGGTGTTAAGGGTAAAGCCAAAGGACTTACCTGAGCAAATAGAAATAGGCAAGCATGGCTTGATTGTAAAAAAGGGCATAAATCAAGGGCTTTTGCTCCCTCAGGTTGCTACTGAGTATAATTGGTCAGCAGAGGAGTTTCTATGCCAGACGTGCTGGAAAGCAGGATTACCGCAGGACGCATGGCTGGAGAAAGACACTGAGGTCAGTACGTTTGAAGGACAGATATTTAAGGAGGAAGATGATAAAAATAGACAGATATAGGTGTGGATATTGTGGTGCGTGCGTCACCGTATGTCCCACGGAGGCAATAGATTTGTTGGGGCTGTGGATAGAGATAAAGGATGAAGAATGCAATGGCTGTAAAGCATGTGTGAATATCTGTCCCGTGGGTGCATTGGAGCTGGAACATGTGGTGTAACCGCAAGATTATCACGGTATATACACCAAACGTGATTCTGCATCCTGTACCTGTATCCGGCATCCTCAAATCCTTTTCTCATATACAATTGCATCCTCGCCATCTGCATAATAGCCCTTTATGATATATAACTGTTTATAGCCCTGTTTCTCGTAAAAACTTATCGCACCACGGTTACTTTTCCTCACCTCAAGCGTAACCCTGTCAAAATTATCCGCGAGAAATTTTCGCTCCACTGTTCCTAACAAATTCTTTCCAATTTCTTGCAGCCTATATTCTTTATCCACGGCAATCCCAGAGATATGCCCATGACCATTTCTTATGGTGCCACCGACAAACCCGAGAACCTTGTTTTTGCTCTTTGCACTGGTCGTGTCTGCTGCATTCGTGTCCGCAGAATCCGAGTAAACAGCCACAAGGAAATAGTTTTTGAACGAGTAGAACAAATCAGCGATATCTGAAGCAGTGTTTATTGTTTTTATGTTCCTCTTCCATATTCTTATAATTTCTTGCAAATCCGCATCCGCAGCTTTCCTTATCTTCAGCTTATCCATAACTAACTAAATCTCAACTTTATATATACAACAGTTACCCAATAAATAAAGTAAAGCAGGCAAGAATAAAAAAATAAAAAGTAGAAGAAAAAAAGAGAGGGGATGCATATATATGAATAAAGCAAAGCGGGAATATTTCCCTTACTTACGTGTTGGTAAAATGAATGAACTCTTAAAAGAAATCCCATTACAACTCGTATCCGAAGTAAATGAGTTCTCAGCTCAAGGGTTGGCTGAGGCTATCGGTGTGAGCGTAACTACGGTTAGTAACTTGATAGCAACATTGAAATCGCTTGGTTTTATCGATGGTGAGAGAAAATTCAGATTTACTGCAGTAGGAGACCGATATACGTTACTGATAAAAACAGAAGAAGAAGAAGAAGCAAAGAAGGTATTACAGCACCAGATTGAGAATATAGGATATTTCCAGGTAGTTAAGCAAAGGCTCGATGAAAAAGGAAAACTGACGATTTCCGAGATAGGCAACCTCTTAGTCACACAATACAATAAGAGGTGGAAAAACCCGCTGACTTTGAAAGCTTATGGTGCGGGCATTGCAAGCATCTTCGGTTTCGTTGGTTATGGGTATTACAGAAGAGGTGTAATAAATGTTAAGAAATTAGAAGGAGAAGAGGGTGCTATGCCTGTTCCTTATCTTAGCGCAGATAAAATATTCAGGATACTGAACGCTTTAGCTCCTTCGGGTGCGGATATTCATACTCTGTCGAGGGATCTCGGGACTCAGAAAAGGCGTCTGAGCCAGGAACTTGCCTGCTGTCAGGCTCTTGGCTTTGTTGGGCATCCCCATAGAGGTTTTTATGAGTTGACAGAAGATGGAAAGGCGATAATATCGCCGTATATGAGCGATGACGAGCGCAGAACAAAATTTATCAGATATTTAGTGGGTTCACAGTATAAAAGGATTATAGATAAACTGCCAGAGGCTAAAATAACCGTGAAATTAATCGGTAATGTCTTGGAATCTGTGTACGGGAAAAAATGGTCTGAACTGACAAAGAAGACGTATGCGAAGAAATTTTTAAACTGGCTCAAATTTTCGGGGCTCGTAGCGAGGGTTAAAGGTGAGAAGGGATATAAATTGAATGTGTCTGTTTTTAGTAGATAAGTAAGTTGGTAGGTGGAAAGGTTCATTACATCGTTTAGTGAAAAGGTTCATTACATCGTTTAGTCTTATTTGTTGAGTTAGGCTCATTACATCGTTTAGTGTTTAGGTCTTCCAAATATCCTGTCTAAGAGGTATGACCACCTCATTTAGCCCGTACTCAAATTCTTTTATCA
Source organism: Candidatus Methanophagales archaeon (assembly GCA_003601795.1). Lineage (GTDB taxonomy): Archaea > Halobacteriota > Syntropharchaeia > Alkanophagales > Methanospirareceae > QEXZ01. Next base: position 1,468 of record PIXU01000136.1, on the reverse strand, counting down.
ATACAGGGGTATCTTGGTCTTTAGCTCGATAATAGACCTCCAGCTTTCGCTCTGCAAGACAGATAGTAGCCCAAGCGTATTCGCCGATGAACTCCTCGCCCACTTTAAATACTTCATTCAGGACAGAGATTTTTCCCTCATTATCAACCTTTCTGATGAAGTGTATCTTCCCCTTGGTAAGTGGTAGTTTCCCCAGAGAGATTTTTAGAGAATTGTTCATTATTTTGGCGGGATTTATCCGCTCTAACGGTTTATTTCTATTCTTCCATGCACTAAGGTCGTTATATTGCTCAACAAAATGCGTTGATTTGGCACGCATGTCTTCCAGACTTGTGAATGTTTCTTTAGCCCAGAACTTCTCCTCAAACCATCCATTGAAGTTCTCGATGCTCCCGTTCATCCAGGGGCTCTTAGGATTAATGAAAACCACTTCAATACCAACATACAGGCAGAATCTTATAAAACGACTAAATTTGCGTGGATATTTAAAGTCCCCGATGAAGTACATCCCGTTATCTACCTGTAAATATCTGGGAATCGGATTATTACGCCAATACTGGATAAGAAAGCCGATTATATTATCCATGCTTTTGGTATCGTACTGCTCAATGTGAACCCGATTGCATACCACATCGATGAGATTAAGGGAAGGGACGGCACCATATCCTTTAATAAATCTTGGACCAACGAAGTCCATCTGGTGCATTTCATCAATCTGTGTGGGATTCAAAATCGTGTATCGCTTTTTGGATTTCACTCGTTTATAGCGCTCCCGCTTATTCACTTTCATACCGTGCTTCTTCACAATCCGCTTTATCGTTGATACCGAGGGTATCTCATCCTTCGAAAAACCGAGCTTTTCCATCCTATACTGAATTGCATCTGCACCTACGCCGAGATACTTTGACTCGTTCTCGTTACCCTCCATCAGTGTTTTTCTGATGCTTACAACCGCTCTTTCAATCTCTTTGCATGTCTCCCTCCCGTGGTTTTTGGGTGCTTTTGAGTGGGATTTATACCACTCCTCTTCGCCTGTTTTCAATCTATTCACCCACTTGAAGAGCCATGTCTCTGACCTATTCATCTCTCTGTAAATATTTGCTGGTTTGTCACCCTTGAGATACCGATTTACAGCTTCAATCCTCTTCTGTTCCTCAATATCCATAACGCATCACAAATGATGCGTTAAATCTTGCTTATATCAAAATACTCCGCGATGTATTGAACCTTTATTTGTCAAATAAAATACTCCGCGATCTATTGAGCCTTTCCACATAAGTATTTCGATGATTTGTATAAGGTTATGAAGACCGTTATCCCGTCTTTAAATTCTGATGGGAGATTCATTTTAGTAGTTGGTGATAGTCTAATAGCAGACGTGTATGTTCCCACAGATTTACTGATAGCTAAAATAGGATCGGATTTGGGTCTTGATATAGAGAGAATAGAAAAGGCGAGAGAACGACGA
>PIXU01000135.1 GCA_003601795.1 Candidatus Methanophagales archaeon | reverse complement strand
TATTACCGTAGACCCAAAGGGTAATGAAGTTATGGGGGTTAGTTATAAGCTGTACTTCAATAACACGGTATTGAACGCGACACTACAGGAGAAAGGACCGTTTCTCAGCCAGGACAGCGTCCCAACGTACGTTACGGAGAATATCATTAATAATAATAATAATACGGGTGTGGTCTCATATGCAGAAAATCGTATATATGTGGATTATGGCGTATCCAATCCGGGTATAGCGGCGACGATAACATTTGTGGCGAAGGAGGAAGGGATGAGTTTGTTGAACCTCACAGAGCATACAGGAGTTATACTGGCAGACCCTTATGCACACCCTATCCCCACCACCATCGTCGGTGGATGGGTGGACATCATGAACGTAACGCCATCACCTATCAGGGTCGCGGGCTATGTATTCTATGAGAATGGTAGCGAATGCTTCAATCCGCATGTGAATATAACAAATGAGAACCTCTCGAGGACTTGGAACGCGAGCGTAAGCGGGAACTATTACCAATGCAACCTGACATACCCCTTTGAGGTGCGAGGTAGCGATGTACTCCGATTTGACGCTATCAGTCCGGATAGACTCTATTTGAATTCCTCCAACCATACAGTAACTGCGGCAGAGATACAGAACGGCTCGATACTTTTTAATATAACATTACAAAAGCGCACAATTCGCGATGTTGAAGTGGAGCGTGATTATTATCCCGAGGGGAATGGTATAAAAATAAAGGATGAAGCTGGCAATACAGTAACTGGTAGACTGGAATTAGATACAAAGTATTATGTGTTCTATAAGGTGCGGAACAGAGGGGAACAGGATGAACTGGTAAATGTGAGTGTCAGCATTTCCAATGCCACACACGCATGGCATCTGGATATAGCCACACACGAATGGTACCTCCCGCTCGACTTTCCTTATCGTGAATCGCCCGGCGATTGCCTGAATACCTCGGGTTTAGCTCCTGGATATTACAATCTCACAGTGGCGGCAACTATTCGCGATGACCATAACCCTGATTTTTACCCGGATAATAATGAAAGGATAAGAGAAATCCCGCTTGGCGTCTCTCCTACTCCAACGCCATCACCAAGCCCCTCACCAAGTCCTTCGCCATCCCCTTCTCCAAGTCCTACGCCTTCTCCAAATGACACTTCACCTCCTATCTGCATAAATTTCTCTCCGGAATTTGCGACAAGTGACCCTAAACCTGAAATCTCTGCGGATATTGTGGATAATTATAATGTGAGTGGTAGCAGCATAAGGATGTATGTGCAGAATATTTCTGTTCGTTTTGAGGCGTTTCCAATAAGCATGATTGTGAATGGAAATATATACAAAGGATACAGGGTGAGATGCCCTCTTGAGTATAAATTTGAGAATGGCGATGTCGTATTTGTGAATTTATCTGCGGAGGATTTCTCAGGGAATAAGATGAAGGATGCGTGGAAATTTATTGTTGACCTTGACCCTCCTCGTATCCACAATTTCACTGTTGACATCCGTAATGAGTCGCCATACGCAACAAATAACCCGAATCCCTTAATTTCTGTTGATATAATTGATGAGGAGAGTGGCGTGAGAAACGAGAGTATATGGATGTATGTGGATGGTTTCCCTATAAATTATAAGAGTGAGAGCATAGAAAAAGGCTCAAGAATCTTGTATCAGGCGAATAATCTTCCCGAAGGCATTCACGAAGTATATGTAACTGCAAAAGATAATGTGAATCATTCCTCAAACGAAACTTTGTATTTCAGTGTGGAGCCTGTGCAAATAGAAGTTGAAAATGTTTCTGTTTGCGAGAATGAGACGGCACATACGCACATAAAGATGAGAAATATATATAGTAAAGTGGGAAAAATCGAAATTTTACTGACCTATGAACAATCAATTGTGGAGGTTCTAAATGTAACATGTGTCAATTCCTCAATTAAATATGAAAATGCATCTGTATTTATAAATGGGACATTAAAGAGTAGGATGAGCGAGACGATTGATATTGCAAATATATCGCTGAAGGCGATAGGGAGCGCAGGAAGTGTAAGCCCTCTGAATATTTCAGTTCTCAAAATAGAGACACCCGAAGGGTCAGGTTTGCTTTATGAGGCGAGGAATGGGAATTTAAAAATAACCCGTTCATCACCTCCTCCATCTCCAACTCCAACTAATACCCCTCCTCCCAGTTCGGAAGAAAACGGGGGTTCTGGTAGTGGAGGCGGTGGTGGCGGCGGAGGCGGAGGTTATGTGCCCACCACACCAACGGCGGTAGCAAATCCTCCCGTCGTGGCAATAAGCGGAACGAAAAAGGAAGAAGAAGCAGTGACGCCAGCGCCTACTGCGCCTGCTACGCCTGCCCCGACCATTACGCCGCCCTCAACAGCGCCTACTCCAGCGCCCACACCCGCACCTGTTCCCGGACTTCCACCGTTGTTCTTGATATTGATTGTCATAGCGATTATTGTTATTGCGGGCATAATTATTATGAGGAGGAAACAGAAGCGAGATAGAAGAAACAGGTTTATGCGCCTCATGCACCTTATAGCTTTTTTTCCAATATTGCTCCAAAATATTTCATTTGATTTCATTAAAAATTGAATTTATGCCAACATTTAAGTAAAGGTAAAGACTATCAAAATTTAAAATTTGGATAAAAAATGAATGTATGATGAACGATATAAGTAATCTTACAGACTTGGTGGGGCTTGCAAGCCTTATAGGTTTCACTTCTGTTATTATATTAATTTCAATCCTGTCTCAAGGAGCGATAATTTATTATTACGAACCAAACAAGTTTATCTGGATTTTAGAAGTGTTTCTGGGAACTTATGGCATTATAATAGGAATCCGGAGAATTAGAGCATGTTTACAGGTTGAGAGGCAACCTCACGGAAGATAAATTTTATTCACACTAATTTTAAATTTTCTGCTAAATAAGGCTTCATCCCAAAAGTCAACGTAAACTAAGATAACACTCTTCGGATTATCTCAGGCGGGGGTAAATCTCGGATCAGCCGTTTCCTTTGCATCGGAGCCCTTCCAGTCCGTTATCGTGAACGCTATGTCCCGGCAGTCGTTTAACGCCCAAGCGTTCCGTCGTAGGTCTTACAAAGGGATATCTTCATGAAAACACAGACCGCAACGGTTCGTGGATCCCAGCATGGACGACCGATTGAATTCCCATGGGGTTGCTCTTACTGCACCGAGTATGCACAGGAAGATAAGTCTTTCGAAGTCCCGATTCACTTGGTTGGCAATCCGGGGAGAAACTCTCTT